>JAATES010000210.1 GCA_015655615.1 Actinomycetales bacterium | reverse complement strand
CCCTGGGGCATACTCGTGACTTTGGTCCCATCGCCACGGCGTGTCACTACATCTAGTGTGACATCAATGTAGTTTCCACTACATGTAGTTCGCATGAGCGGCTGTGGCAGGCGCGTGAAGGCGGTAGCCCTGGGGAGGGGATGGCACGGTGACCATCGTGGATGTGGGTCAGCAGGACGTTCTTGGAGAGCTGCCGGTGGCGGTCCGCAACCTGGACGTCCGCAAGCGCGACGGCAGGACTCTGCCGTTCGACGATGCCCGGATCAGGGCGGCGCTGCGACGTGCGTTCGTCGAGGTCTACGGACTGCTCGCCCCGCTCCACGAGCACACGCTCGACACCCTCGTCTCGGGCATCAACGCCGAGATCGCCGACCGCTTCGCGGGCAACGGCCACGGCGAGATCAAGATCTACGAGGTGCAGAACGTCGTCGAGCACGTCCTGCTCTCCTCGCATGAGTACGAGGTGTCGAAGGCCTACATCGACTATCGAGTGCAGCGCGACCTCTCCCGCAGCAAGGCGACGGACATCAACCACTCGATTGGCAGGCTCCTGGACAAGGAGTCGGCGGTGGTCAACGAGAACGCGAACAAGGACAGCGACGTCTTCAACACCCAGCGCGACCTGACCGCGGGTGCGGTCGGCAAGGCGATCGGGATGCGCATGCTGCCCCCGCACGTCGCCAACGCGCATGCCAAGGGCGAGTTGCACTACCACGATCTCGACTATCACCCCTACTCCCCCATGACGAACTGCTGCCTCATCGACTTCCATACGATGCTGACCGAGGGCTTCCGCATCGGAAACGCCCAGGTGGACCCGCCGCGTTCCATCCAGACCGCGACCGCGCAGATATCGCAGATCATCGCCAACGTGTCATCGAGCCAGTACGGAGGCTGCTCGGTCAACCGCATCGACGAACTGCTCGCGCCCTACGCTCAGCGGAACTTCGAGAAGCACCTCGCCGATGCACAGCGCTGGATCCCGGAGCCGAGCCAGCGTCGTGCCTATGCCGAGGAGAAGACCCGCAAGGACATCTACGATGCGATGCAGAGCCTCGAATACGAGATCAACACGCTGTTCACCTCCAACGGCCAGACGCCGTTCACCTCGGTGGGCTTCGGCCTGGGCGAGGGGTGGCTCGAACGGGAGATCCAGCGGGCGATCCTGCAGATCCGCATCCTCGGGCTCGGCCGGGAGCGTCGTACGGCGATCTTCCCCAAGCTGATCTTCACGCTCCGGCGAGGCGTGAACCTCGAACCGGCCGACCCGAACTACGACCTCAAGCAGCTCGCCGTGGAGTGCGCGACCAAACGGATGTACCCCGATGTGCTCTCCTACGACAAGATCGTGGAGATCACCGGATCGTTCAAGGTGCCGATGGGATGCCGGTCGTTCCTCCAGGGATGGAGCGACGAGGACGGCAACGATGTGGTCGAGGGCCGGATGAACCTCGGGGTGGTGACGCTCAATCTCCCCCACATCGCGTTGGAGACCCGGGGGGATCAGGGCGCGTTCTGGGAGGTGCTGGACCGAAGGCTCGAGACCGTGCGCGACGCACTCGTCTACCGGGTCGAGCGCTGCAAGGAGGCGGTCCCCGCCAACGCGCCGATCCTCTACGTGCACGGGGCGTTCGGCAAGCACCTGTCTCCCCAGGACTCCGTGGACGAGCTGTTCCGCGGCGGGCGTGCCACCGTCTCCCTGGGCTACATCGGACTGTATGAGACCGCAGCGGCGTTCTTCGGCGGGAATTGGGAGGACGACCCCGAGGCGAAGCAGTTCACGGTGGACATCCTGCGGCGGCTGCACGACAGTGCCCAGGGCTGGACCCGCTATTACGGCTATCAGTTCTCGGTGTACTCGACCCCGAGCGAGTCGCTCACCGACCGGTTCTGCCGGTTGGACAAAGCGAAGTTCGGCTCGGTGGAGAACATCACCGACAAGGACTATTACACCAACTCGTTCCATTACGACGTGCGCAAGAACCCGACGCCCTTCGAGAAGATCGACTTCGAGAAGGACTACCCGCGTTATGCCTCTGGCGGCTTCATCCACTACTGCGAGTACCCCGTGCTGCGGACGAACCCGCGTGCGCTGGAGGCGGTGTGGGACTATGCCTATGACCGAGTCGGCTACCTGGGCACCAACACGCCGATCGACCGGTGCTACGCCTGCGGATTCGCCGGCGAGTTCACGCCGACGGCGCGCGGGTTCGCCTGCCCGGACTGCGGCAACGAGGACCCTCGTAGCTGCGATGTGGTCAAGCGCACCTGCGGCTACCTCGGTAACCCTCAGCAGCGGCCGATGGTCCACGGACGGCATATCGAGATCTCCTCGCGGGTCAAGCACATGGCAGGCGGCTTGCGGGTAGTGGACGGCACGGCCATGGACACCGGCGCGACGGCCGCCTCCCGCGGTTCCGACACCGCGCGATCAGACTGAGGTGCCCGATGCGGGTCCCCCAGCCCGGACAGTGGCGCTCGGAGCGGGTCAGCCAGGACTACGTGGCCGACTACAAGCCCTTCGTGATGGTCGACGGTGAGGGCGTGCGCTGCTCGCTGTATGTCAGCGGCTGCCTGTTCGCCTGTGAGGGCTGCTTCAACCAGGCGGCATGGAGCTTTCGATACGGGCGACCCTACGACGATGACCTGGAAGGTCGTATCATCGCCGATCTAGCGCATGAGGCCGTGCAGGGCCTGTCTCTGCTCGGCGGTGAGCCGTTCCTCAACACCGGCGTATGCCTGCGGCTGGTACGGCGCGTGCGGGAACGTTTCGGCCGGTCCAAGGACATCTGGAGCTGGAGCGGCTATACCTGGGAGCAGCTCCTGGCGGAGGGGCTTGCGGGAAGTCAGGACAAGCTGGAGTTACTGAGCGAACTCGACGTCCTGGTGGACGGTCCCTTCGACTTGGCCCACAAGGATCTCAGCCTCGCGTTTCGCGGCAGCCGCAATCAGCGGGTTCTCGACGTGCCCGCGTCACTCAGGGCCAGGGCCGCCACAGCATGGCATGGTGCCTACGATCCAGGCGATTGGGGGTCTGGGGGCGCGCACACCCCCGACGCAAATCAGCAGAGCGCGGAGCGGGACGCGCGTCTTGCCCGCCGGTCGCTGTTGTGACGCGGCAGGTTTAGAATCGTCGGTGGTGCCGCGACAGCTCGCGGCCGCTGAACCGCGTTGGCGGTCACCTCACTTCGTGTCACAGCGGCGGTCATCGCGTCGCAGAGAGAAGTCCCATGACTGCTCATACGTCACCTGCTCCGCGCCCCGGTGCGACCCGGAAGTCCTGGCTTGCCTTGCTCGTGCTGCTCGCCGGGATGTTCATGGCACTGCTCGACACGACTATCGTCAACGTCGCGCTGCCGACCATCCGGGACACACTCGACGCCTCCGAGGCAACGTTGTCATGGATCATCTCGGGATACGCGCTCGCCTTCGGCCTGGCTCTCATCCCTGCGGGGAAGGTCGGTGATCGCGCCGGTCACAAGTGGATCTTCATCGTCGGGCTGGCAGGGTTCACCATCGCGAGCCTGGCCTGTGGGCTGTCGCAGTCGGAGCAGGGATTGATCATCTCCCGGGTCGTGCAGGGGCTGGCCGGAGGCATCTTCGTCCCCGCCGTCGCTGCAACGATCCAGATGCTGTTCCCGCACCACCAGCGAGCTCGGGCGTTCGCTTTGATGGGCATGGTGATCGGTGTGGCCACCGCCCTCGGACCGATCCTCGGAGGCCTCATCATCCAGGGCTTCGGAGACGCGGACGGGTGGAGGTACGTCTTCTGGGTGAACGTGCCGATCGGCGTCCTCGTACTCATCGCGGCCTTTCTCCTGCTACCCGACCACGGTGAGGCCCGTGAGGCCGCCGGGGTCGGGGTGAAGCATCCCACCAGTGGTGTCTTCGCCCTGGACTGGACCGGAGTGCTGCTGATCTCGGTGGCGATGGTCGCGATCCTCGTCCCGCTGATCGAAGGCCAGGACCGCGGCTGGCCGCTGTGGACCTTCCTGTCCTTGGTGCTGGGAATGCTGCTCGTCGTGATCTTCGGATGGTGGGAGATGCGCGTGACCAGACGGGGGGACGACCCGCTGGTGCCTCCGCATCTGTTCTCGTACCGCTCCTACACCGGTGGCGTGATCCTTGCGATGGTCTACTTCGCGGCGTTCACCGGGATCTTCTTCACGATCTCCCTTCTGTGGCAGGCGGGACTGGGTCACAGCGCCCTCGAGTCCGGGCTGGTGACCGTGCCGTTCGCCATCGCGGGGATCGTCGGGTCGTCCCAGGGCAACCGGCTGGCGGTCCGGTACGGACGGCGGGTGCTGGTGGTCGGCACCGGCATGCTCGCAGCGGGGCTGATCGCCTTGCGGGTGATCCTCACCAGCGTGGAGGCATCCGACCTCACCCACTGGACGCTGCTGGTGCCGCTGGTGGTCGCCGGCTTGGGCAACGGACTGTTCATCGGCCCGAACCAGCAATTCATCGTCGCGACGGTCGACAACGTCAACGCAGGTGCGGCTAATGGCGTGGTGCAGGCGATGCAGCGTATCGGGTCCGCGATCGGCATCGCACTTGTCGGCACCGTGCTGTTCGGCAGCCTGAAGCTGACGGGCTCGGGCCCGACCGCCGTCGCGGATGCCTTTGTCACGGCGGCATCGGCGGCCATGCTCGTCAGCGTCATCCTTGCGGTGGCTGCCTTTGCGCTGGTCTTCGCCCTTCCGAAGCGCATGAAGCCCCGGGGTTAGCCAACAGGCGGACCGTTCTGCCCAGGACCGTTCTGCCCAGGGCAGCTCTGCTCCAGGCAGCTTCGCTCCTGGTGTGCCTGGCGCCAGGTCCATGGTGGAGTCATGACCGATGCACCGCAGACGCCACTGTTCACCGACCAGTTCCGCAGGGAACTGTTCGACCGGAGAGTCCTGGTCCTGGACGGCCCGCTCGACGATCAGAACGGCACCCTGCTCGCCGCCCAGCTCCTCATGCTGGCGACGCGGGACCCCGACGCCGACATCAGCCTATGGATACATTCGCCGGGTGGCTCTGTTCCGGCCATGCTGGCGATCCGCGACGTCATGCGGACGATCCCCAACGAGGTCTCCACCCTGGTGCTCGGTATCGCCTACAGCGCTGGTCAGTTCCTGCTCTCGGCTGGCACGAAGGGCAAGAGGAAGGCACTCCCCCACTCTCGGATCCTGATGCATCAGGGCTCCGCGGGCATCGGTGGTAGCGCGGTCGACATCGAGCTTCAGGCGGATGACCTCCGGCACACCCGGGACACGGTGCTGAGGCTGATCGCCGAGGACACCGGACAGCCGGAGGGCCGGGTCTTCGACGACTCCCTGCACGACCACTGGTACACCGCGCAGGAGGCACACGAGTACGGATTCATCGATTCCATCGTCGGGTCCTTCAGTGAGATCCAGCCGGTCCGACGGCGGGCGACCGGGTTCGACGACTCTGCTGGGTTTGCTGCGACTGCGGGACGGGGCGCCTGATGAGCAGTTACACCATTCCCCACGTCATCGCACAGCACCCGCGTGGCGAGCGGATCATGGATGTCTATTCCCACCTGCTGACTGAGAGGATCGTGTATCTCGGGACGGAGATCGATTCAGGTGTCGCCAATGCCCTGATCGCGCAACTGCTGCATCTGGAGTCGGACAATCCCGAGACGGACATCCAGCTCTACATCAATTGCGAGGGCGGCGACCCCAGCGCGATGCTCGCCGTCTACGACACGATGCGATTCATTCGCTCGCCGGTCTCGACCACCTGCGTCGGACAGGCAGTCGCGGTGGGAGCCGTGCTGCTCGCCGCCGGAGCCGACGGCAAGCGGGCAGCCCTGCCGCATGCCAGGATCGTCCTGCACCAGCCCGCAGCACAGGGTCGCGGTCCGATCCCGGACCTGATCCTGCAAGCGGATGAGGTCGTTCGGATCCGGGCGGACATCGAGCAGGTCCTTGCTCAGCACACCGGGCAGAGCCTCCAGAGATTGCGCGCCGACACCGATCACGACCGCGTGCTCACTGCAGGGGACGCGCGCGACTACGGACTGATCGACCAGGTGATCGACCAGCGATGATCGATTGGCGCCAATGGGTCCTCTGCGGAGTTCTCAGGCCGCCAGCGCGAAGGCGATCACGCTCTCCGTCGCCTGCCCCGCGCGGGGCGGGCCCGGAGCCAGCAGGAGCCGGGAGATCTCGCGGATGAGGTCGACCAGAGTGAGGTCCAAGGCCGCAGCGATGGCCTCGACCATCTCACTCGACGGGTCCTTCAACCCGCGCTCGATCTCGGAGAGGTATTGCGGGGAGACTCCGGCGCGGCCCGCGACCTCGCCGAGCGTCTCACCGCGCCGATGCCGGGCGCTTCGGAGGCGATCGCCGAGCAGGTGCCGCCAGAGCGGCGCCCGTCGTGGACTTCCCGGAGGAAGCGCTGGAGCAGCATGCATCGGCGGCGGAGTCACGCCGCGTATCACCGAATGAGGCATGCTCGATGATAGGTCGGTGTCTCAGCGCGGCCCGCTCGATTCTGCTGATGGCAGAGCGTTGGACCTAGGATGCGGCGGCCCCGACGTGGACGACCATCTTGCCGATGTTTCCGCCATGCATCATGCCGAGGAAGGCATCGATAGCGTTCTCGATGCCGTCGACGACCGAGATG
>JAATES010000354.1 GCA_015655615.1 Actinomycetales bacterium | reverse complement strand
GCTACCCCGCCAACGATGCGCTGCGCGCCGCCCTGCGCGTCACTCCGGTGGGACAGGTGCTACTGGAGACCGATGCCCCGTACCTGCCTCCGCACCCGTATCGCGGGCGTCCCAATGCCCCGTATCTGGCTGCGCAGACCATGCGGCTGATGGCCGAGATCCGGGAGGAGCCGCTGGCCGAGCTCTGTGAGGCGGTCAGCGCCACGAGTGAAGCGCTCTACGGTCCTTGGTGAGCGTCGCCCCTACCGTGGCCGCCTCCGTGAGGGGACCCTCCGCGGCGGCGGACGGGAGCCTGCTCAGCCCTGTGACCTGCAACAGTCGCCAAGGGGCTCCGATTTCGCTACGGTGGGTCGAAACACCGTACGGATTCCAACTCGCCGTGACCGAAGGACGTCAGTGGTATCTCTCAGCATGCATGGATGGCACACGCGGGCCACGAAGTGGCTTGCGCGTGGTACCGCGGTGGCTCTGCTCGCGGCCGGCACGGTGGGGTACTCGGCGCAGCACAAGACGGTGACGATCGACGATCACGGTCGCGTGTCCCAGGTCTCCACCTTCGGCGCGACCGTCGCCGATGCGCTGGACGCCCGCGGCGTGACGGTCGCCGCCGGGGACATCGTCTCGCCTGCTCTGGGAGAGCGCATCCATAACGGCGATGACATCGCCGTCAGGACTCCTAGCCAGGACGGCCTCGATCTGGTGAGCCGCACCGACGTCGCATCGCGGTCCGCCGCTGCGGGCCGCACGGATCTGGCGGCGTCGACGGTGACGGTGTCCGTCGATGGAAAGGCCGAGCCGATCTCGACCACGGCGATCGATGTACGCGGTGCACTGCAGGATGCAGGCGTGGTCCTGGACGCCGATGACGTCGTGTCGGTCGATCTGGACGCAGCCCTGACCGCCGGTCAGACCATCACGGTGACCAGAGCGCAGACCGCGGCGGTCACGGTCACCGAGGTCCTCAAGTACCAGACCACCAAGAAGAACGACAGCTCGATCGAGAAGGGCACCAAGGTCGTCAAGACCAAGGGGTCGAACGGCAAGTCCGTGACGACCTATTCCGTGACCACCGTGGGCGGCAAGGAGGTCGCCCGGACGGCGGTAGCGAGCTCCGTGGTGACGGAGGCGGTGGACCAGGTCGTGCTGATCGGCACCGGCGAGGTCGCTGCCAAGGATTCCGATTCCGGAGGGTCTGCAGACTCCTCCGATGAGGACAGCAGCGGACCGAGTGCCCCTGCGGTGAAGCCCGGCACGGCGCGCGCACTGGGCAAGGAGCTCGCTGCGGACCGTGGCTGGGGAGACAAGCAGTTCGGCTGCCTCGAGGCATTGTGGACGCGTGAGAGCGGCTGGAGCACGACGGCGGGCAACAAGTCTTCGGGAGCGTACGGGATTCCGCAGGCTCTGCCGGGTTCCAAGATGGCGAGTGCGGGACCGAACTGGCGCACCGACGCCGAGACCCAGATCAAGTGGGGTCTGGGCTACATCGCCGGCCGCTACGGCACACCCTGTGGGGCCTGGTCCCACTTCCAGTCCCATAACTGGTACTGAGCAAGGCCCCGAACGTGGTGCCGCCTGACGTGACTTTGCTGGGCCCTGCCCTGATCCGGCAGATCGCGGAGGAGCTGGGAGTGCGGCCCACCAAGACGTGGGGCCAGAACTTCGTGCACGACGGCGGAACCGTGCGCAAGATCGTCCGGGCCGCCTCGATCCGCCCGGGCGAGCATGTGATCGAGGTGGGCCCGGGCCTGGGCTCGTTGACACTCGGACTGCTGGAGGCCGGCGCGTGGGTCACCGCCATCGAGATCGATCCCGTCCTGGCCGGGCGACTTCCGCTCACCGTTGCCCAGCAGGCGCCTGCGGCCTCGGGACTCCTCACGGTCATCCCCGCCGACGCCATGACGGTGCGCGAGGTCGAGGGCCCACCGCCCACGGCCCTGGTGGCGAACCTGCCGTACAACGTCGCGGTGCCCCTGCTGCTGACCTTCCTGGAGCGCTTCGACTCCCTGGAGCGAGTGCTGGTCATGGTGCAGGCCGAGGTGGCCGACCGGCTCGCCGCAGCGCCCGGCAGCCGGGTCTACGGCGTCCCCTCCGTCAAGGCGCAGTGGTACGGCACCGCTCACCGGGCGGCCAGTGTGGGGCGTGCCGTCTTCTGGCCCATGCCCAATGTCGATTCGGCCCTGGTCGCGCTGACCCGGCACGCGGAGCCTCGCACCAGCGCCAGCCGCGGGCAGGTGTTCGCGGTGGTGGACGCCGCATTCGCGCAACGCCGCAAGACCCTCCGCCGGGCGCTGACGGCAGGCATCGCCGTACCGGCGATCGTCGACGAGGCCCTGGCGGCCTCGGGCACGGACGGCGGTGTGCGCGGGGAGCAGTTGGCCATCGGCGACTTCGTCCGGCTGACGGAGTCGTTGCTGGCCGCCGGGGCAGAGATCCGAGATTCCCGCGGTGGGCTGGCGGAGGGGATGAGTGCTGGCGGTGCGCAGCCTGCGATCAGCGGGGTGCAGCCTCCCGCTGGTGCGGAGGAATGACGGGCAGGGAGCACCGGGCCGTTGGCGACGGAACGCCCGGGGCTGGCGCCGTGCGTGCCCGCGCCCGCGGCAAGGTGAACCTGATCCTCGTCGTGGGGGAGCGGCAGCCCGACGGGTACCATCCGCTGCGCACCGTCTTCCAGTCGCTTGCGCTGTCTGAGCAGGTCACGGCGCGGCACGCTCAGACGCTCACCCTGTCCGTGACGGGAGACCAGGCCGCCGAGGTTCCGCTGGACGGCACCAATCTTGCTGCTCGTGCCGCTGAGCTCCTGGCCGCCCACCTGGGGCGCGAGCCGCGGGTGGGCCTGGAGCTCCTCAAGGGCGTGCCGGTCGCCGGGGGCATGGCAGGGGGTTCCGCCGATGCCGCGGCCACCCTGGTGGCACTCGACGAGCTGTGGCAGGCCCGCCTCACGCCGGGCGACCTACTGGCGCTCGCGGCGCAACTCGGTGCGGATGTCCCTTTCACGGTGCTCGGTGGCACGGCCCTGGGCACCGGGCGCGGAGACGTGCTGACGTCATTGGAGGCGCCGGCGACCTTCCACTGGGTCCTGGCGCTGCGCAGCGAGGGCCTGTCGACCCCGGCCGTCTACGCAGAGTTCGACCGGAATGTGCGCCCGCACGCCGGGCTGAGCGAGGGTGACCGGGAGCGGGAGGGTGAGCTGATCGCCGCACTGGGTGCCGGTGACCCGGTCCGGGTCGGGGCGGCATTGCACAACGATCTGCAGCAGCCGGCCGTCACCCTGGTGCCGGACCTGTCCCGCAGCCTCGCCGCGGCCCGGGAGGCGAATGCGCTCGGCGTGCTGGTGTCCGGATCGGGCCCCACGGTCGCCGCCCTGGCCCTGTCCGCCGACCACGCCGAGGACGTGGCTGCGGCCTTCGCCGGCGCTGGTGCCAGCGACCGTCAGCTGGTCACCACCAGTTCGCCGCACGGGGCGCGAGTGGCGAGTCGGGTTTCGTAGCTGTTCTGTTCCACGACGTCGGTCACATCTGACGGCTGTTTCCCTTCTCTCCCTCTCTCGACTAGCTAGTCAGCACCTAGGGGTGACCTCCTCGGCCGCCTGAGCGGCCTCGGCGATCGAGTTGATCCTGTGTGAGAAAACGGGCTTCGAGTGGACAGGGCCGTGGGCCATGTGCCACGAGATGGCGCCGAGCAGATGCTGGGAAACCGGAACGAAACGATTCTGTAATGACTTGGCCTCAGCCCGCGGCTACCGTCAAGATCGCTGCCCCGGCCGTCGCGTGAGCGCCTGCCGTGAAGCTGCCGGGGGGCTCCAGCGGACACCAATTCTTCGGAAATCCAGCGGGCCTCCGGCATCGGAAAGTTATTCCATGCGCATCCCTCGGAGGAGACAGAATGTCACAGAATCACGCCTTGAAGAGGTGGCGACACGTCAGTTTTGCCTGGGCCACTGCATTTGCCTTGCTGGCCACCCTCCTCATTGGCACCGGACCGGCGCATGCGGAGGATTCCAAGACCCCCGATCAAGCGACAGCGCTCCTCAAGCGGAACCTGCAAGGGCTGGTGGATGAAGCGGCGGCGCAAAATGTTCGGATGGGCATCTCTGTGACGGATCTGGCCGACGTCATCGATGGCGCAACCATCACGGTAGGGGACCAAGAACCATACAAAGCGGCGAGCGTGATCAAACTTCCGCTGCTCGCGCTGCTGATGGATCTTGCCGATAAGGGAGGACTCTCCCTCGACGAGACGGTGACGATTCCCGCCGGTTCCACCAACATCGTCGGCGGCTCCGGAACGCTGCGTACACGTGATTTTCCGTTGGACATCTCGGTCAGAGAACTGATGGAACTGATGGTTCAGGTCAGTGATAACACGGCGACGAATGTGCTGGTCGACCGCGCAGGCGGCTTCGACGCGATCAACAGCTATATTGCGGGCCTGGGTTATGACACCCTATGGTTCGGGCGGAAGATGATCCACACCGCAGTGCCACCTTTGCAGGAGAACTGGCTCAATTCAAGTGAGGTGACGGACTTTCTCGTTCGTCTCTACCGGCACGAATTCCTCAGTGCCGCCTCCAGTGAGCACATCATCGACCTGATGAAGGGGCAACTTGTCAATACCAAATTCGGCGCAGTGATCCCGCGCGAAGTGCTGGCGAACAAGACCGGTGAGCTATCGGATGCCTTGCACGACAGCGGCTACATCCTCATTGACGGCCGGGAGGTCGCGCTTTCGGCTACCACATCATTCGCGGCCCCGGTGACCCTCGCGCAAGCCAACGTCTACGTTCAGCGAGCAGCGACGTTCGTCTACGAATTAGCTCAGACGCCCCTGACTGACCCCGGCCCGAGTGACGCAGAGCAGATCGCGTCGCTGCGCGCGCAGGAGGCTGCATTGCGGACGCAGGCGACAACGGTCGAGGATCAGCGTGACGCGCGGGCCAAGGACTTGCTCCGTACCGAGACGCGAGTCGAGGACGGCACTAGCCAGCTGTCCGCACTTCAGAGTGCTTCGCAGCAGGCTGCGGCGACGGCAGCGACCACCACCCGGCAGGCCGCCGCCGCCAAGACCGCGCGAACAAAAGCGGTGAAAAAGTCCGCGTCTGCGAAGAAGAAGTACTCAAAGGCCAAGAAGAAGTACGCCAAGAAGAAGACTGCGAAGAACAAGAAGGCACTGACGAAGGCTACCAAGCTGTATAGCAGGTCCAAGACGACCGTCCAGAAGCGGAACACTGCTGTTGTCCTCGCCTCGGCCAAGGCTGGCACGGCAGACTCCGCTGCTGCCACCGCCCGGAACAAGGTGGCCGTAGCGCAAGCCGCCTTGAAGACTCTTGTGAGCAAACAAACGTCTCTGACCAGCGAGGTGACCGGCCTAACGGCACAACTTGAGGCGCTGCTTGCGGATGTGGAGGAACTGCGGGCTCAAGCAGACGCATTGGAAGGTGTCTCATCGAAGAAGGCGACGCTCGACGAGATTCTTTCAGGTCGGGCTATCCCCGGTGCGCAGGTCGTCTATACCAAGAATGGCGTCACTGAGAAGTACGTTTACGGTGTGCAGAACACCGCGACGGGCATCAAGGTCGAGGACGACACTCTTTTCCAGGCGGCTTCGTTGAGTAAAGTCGTCGGCTCCTATCTGGTGCTCAAGCGTGTCGATGAAGGTGTGATCGACCTGGACACCCCTTTGTGGGATTACTACGAATCCCCGCGCACCGCGGGCAGCGAGCTAGCGCAGACGGTCACTGCCCGTATGGTGCTCAATCACACGACAGGGTTTCCGAACTGGGCCGGTGCTGTGGGCAGTGACACTCCGCTGGTCCCGCAGTGGACTCCCGGCACTAAGTTCGGCTACTCGGGCGATGGCTTCTTCTTGCTGCAACAGACCATTGAGCACCTTGATGGCAAGTCGTTCGCCCAAACGTTGAAGGAGGAGGTCTTCGAGCCCTTGGGGATGACCGACAGCACGCTGGTGACCCTGCCTGAGAACCTCAGCCGGACCATCGTCGGCCACGACGAGAACGGGGTTCCGGGCGCTGTGAGCAATTACACCAATGGCAACACCGCGTACACCTTGCAGACCACGGCCAGTGACTACGACAAGTTCATCCAGCGGGCGCTGCTCGGTGGAGAGGGCCTCACTCCAGAGACTCACGCATTGTGGACCACCGAATCGTCGGATGCGGTGCGTTCTGTCACCAATGGGGCGAACCCCTACATCAAGTGGGGGCTGGGTGTGGGGCTGCAGACCAACGGCAACGGAAAGGCTCTGTGGCACTGGGGCGACAACGGCAGCCGCAAGGCGTTCTTCATCGCCTACCCAGAGACTAAGGAGAGTATCGCCATCTTTTGGAACAGTGCGAACGGCCAGCAGTCGGCGAACCAGATCCTGTCGCTCTTCTTGGGACCGCAAGCGTTCCATGCAGTGACGTGGGTGGGCTAGTCGGGCAGTAGTTTCGCTGAGCCTCGATTCAGACTCGCGATCCACCGTCGATGGTGAAGAGCCGGTCACACGTCGGAGGTGGTCGGCTCCTCAGGGGTCCGACCACCTCCGACCCGCGTTGTACGGTGTCCGGTCGTTTTGGCCATGTGGTCTGAGCCTGCGGTGAGGAACTCGAACTCGGGGCGTTGCTAGACGTCGACCGGCGAGGATTCACGCCCCGCCCTCGAACTGGCGCAGGAGAGCCCGCAACGCCTGTGCCAGATCCGCTCGCTGCGCGGAGGGAACGGGGGCCAGCAGGCGTCGTTCGACGTCGAGCAGGTCGGCGAAGGCCGAGTCGACGCGACGCAGGC
>JAATES010000384.1 GCA_015655615.1 Actinomycetales bacterium | reverse complement strand
CCCAGGGAGGCTGCGTCAGGCGTCTGTGGCAGACGGGAGGCCAGCGTGGCCCGAGCCGCAGGGGAGCAGGCGCCGGGTGCGGTGGCGGGAGGGCCGAGGCTCCTGCCGAGCGTGCTATGCGGCTGCAAGGGTTGAGTGAGGGTCACGATCGCCTCCAGGGGAACAGGGACTCGGCGGATGGAGCTCTAGCCCAATACGGGGGCGGAGCCCTGTCCACCCCGGGGCGGGAGTCCCTGCCGCGGCAGAGGACAAGAACCCAGGTCAGGCATGGTGAGTGGGCGACCCGGTGGTGCGGGTGCCGGATCGGTCGGGCGACGGTGTCCGCGCTCGGCCTGGCAGGCCGCGCGAAGGCATAGAGCCTACGGCGACGAAGCATGCCTGGCGTGGTCGTCACGATGGCAGACTGGAGGCATGAGAATCTACCTGCCCGGGACCTTGGACGACCTCACTGACGACGTCAGGCGCACCGGTCGGATGACGGTGCCCGCGGGGCGGGCGCATGCGGTGACCGCACCGATGCGTGCCGGAGCGGACCCTGCCGACCGCGATGCGCTGGAGCAGAACGAATTCGATGCTCTGCTCGCCGCGGCCGATGACTCGCTCGTGCGCATCGGGGAGAGCCCTGAGGTGCCGTGGCAGCGGTTGGTGATCGTCGTCGACCTCGCTGAGGATGCGGTCGTACCGCTCCCTGCCGGCGGTGCGGAGGGGGCTACCGACGAGGAAGCCGAGCCAGAATCCGTGGTCTGGATCGGACAGGACATCGCCCAGGTCGACGTGGTGTGTGTGCACGTCGATGAGCCGAGCGCGGCAGCGCTCATCCAGGACGTGCTCGCCGGCTCTGACGCCGCGATGGAGGCGATCGCGGACGCCGATCTGCTGAGGTACGACGGCACCGAGCTGTCCGAGGTTCCCGGTCGCAGAAACGACGAGTGAGGGCGGCCGGGGCCGTCCTCACTCGTCGTATCGGTTGCTGCTAGCGGTTCAGCTGGAGCCGGCTGTCACCCACGGCCCGCTAGCGGACCTTCTTGGTGGCCTTGGTCTTGACGGTTATCGTCGTGTACCCGGACTTCTTGACCGTGACCTTGACCGACAGTTTCTTGCGGCGATCAGCGCTCTTGACCTTGTACTTCGCCTTCTTGGCGGCGGATCCCTTGATCTTCTTGGATCCGCGGTACCACTGGTAGGTCACCTTCACGCCTGCTGTGCCATAGGAGCCTTTGGACACCTTCAGCTTCTTGCCGACCTTGGCATTCTTCTTGGCCTTGGAGATGGCGGGCTTCTTGGTGACCTTGATGGTGCCGGCCTTGACAGTGACCTGCGAGGTCGTGGTCACTGCCGAGGCGTATCCGGCCTTGGTGGCGGTCACCCGCACCGACAGCCCCTTGTTCTTGTCGCTCGCGACCGGGGTGTAGCTGGTCCCCACGGCCTTGGAGATGGCAGCGCCGTTGGCGAGCCACTGGTAGCTGACCGTGACGCCCGCTGCGGAGTACGCGCCGGCCACCACATTCACCTTCGAGCCCACTGCCACGGTGCCGCTGAGAGCCGGGCTCTTGGTGACGGTCAAGGCCTCCTTGGCCACGGTGCCGACGGTCACCACGGTGACCAGATCGGCGTATCCGGCGGTTGCCGCCGTGACCTTGACCTGGACGGTCTTGCCGATCTCGGCCGCTGTGGGGACGTGTGTGCTGGAGGTCGCACCGGCGAGAGGTGCATTGCCCGCCAGCCACTCGTAGGTGACGGCCGGGCTTGCGGGGCTGTACGCGCCTGCGGACGCTGTCAGCGTCCGGCCGAAGACCGGAGCGCCGGTGACCGCCGGAGCCGTCACCAGGACGATGGTTCCCTTGCTCACGACCTGACCGGTCACCGCGTAGGACAGGCTCTCATAGCCGGACTTCGCGGCGGTCACCTTGAGGCCGATGGTGGCATCGAGCTGTGCCGGAGTCAGGGCGAGAGTCGCACTGGTGGCCCCGGCGATGTCCGTGCCGTTCGCGGTCCACTGGTAGGTCTCGGAGACTCCCGACGTCGAATAGGACCCTGCAGTGGCACTCAGGGTCTGCCCGACGATGTAGCTGCCGCCGATCACGGCGTTGCTGCTCGTGGTGAACACACCCTGTGCCACCGCGGTGGTGGGTCCCAAGGTGGTGACCACGTCGTTGTAGCCGGCCTGCGATGCGGTGACCTTGACGCTCAGCGCCTTGCCGAGCTGGGCTGCGGGGACTGTGAACGAGCTCGAGGTGGCGCCGGCGATGGGGTTGCCGTCGGCGAGCCATGCATAGCTCTCCGTGGCGGTCGGGACACTGTAGGTCCCGGAACTGACGGACAGCGTGTCTCCGACCCGGGCGGTCGTGGCGGAGATCGTGGGGCTGGTCGTGGTGGTGAACGTGCCCTTCGCGATGGTGACGGGGGCGCTGGTCACGGTTCCGGGAAGGTATCCACCCGCCGACGCGGCGAGGGAGACGGTCAGCTCCTTGCCTGCGTCGTCAGGCTGCAGCGAGTAGCTCGCACCGGAGGCATTCGCGACAGTGACGCCGTCAAGCTGCCAGACATAGGTGAGCTTGGGGCTGGCAACAGGGCCCGCAGACGTCGACCAGGAAGGCGCACCAGATGCGGTGACGACCCCGGACGGCTCGTAGACCACCGAACTGGGCAGAGCCGGCGGCGTGCTGCCGACGATCTGGATGGCGGCGGGGTTCACCACGGCGTCGCTGGCGATGCCGAAGAGGTGGAAGTTCGCGGCGCTGCCGAAATCGATGGATTCCAGCGGCGAACCAGGCGTGGTGGGAGCCAGAGTGTAGGTCTCTGTGGCCCAGACTCCGCACGCGAGCGTCTGCGCACTGCCGCTGTACCAGCGTTGCGTCCAGCGGGCCACGGACGTGTTCGTCCCCTGCGGATCGCGGTCGCACCAGTCGGAGAACTGGGCGTTGATCGACTGGGTGGAGGAGTCGGCAAAGTGCAACGTTGCACTCACGGTCTTGGAACCGTTGGTCGCCGCTCCGACGAAGGCGATCTTGGTGGCCGCAGTGGTGGCACCCGAGCCGAGGCCCAGATGCGTGT
>JAATES010000200.1 GCA_015655615.1 Actinomycetales bacterium | reverse complement strand
CGCCCTCGGCGCATCGGTGGAGGGCAGTGCGAACCTCGGCTTGATCAACGGTAGGGAAAATGGGACACCCACCTACACGGACAACCTCGCCCTGTCCACTATCACTGTCAACGGCAGTGTGGCGACGGGCAGTGCGACGTCTAAGAATGGGTCGCCGCAGACCGCGGAGCAACTGAAGAATCCTGCCACCTACCAGTCCATTGGCTGGGATTCTGGACCCTGGACCTTCGACGGGGTGACGGGACTTCCCGTTCTCGCCGCGGTTCCCATGAAGTCCGCCTCGTCCGTGACGAGGGAACACCTGGACGAGCGAACGTCCACCAGCCCGGACGGCCGCACTACGGCGATCATCTTCACGGATCAGGATGGCCGCCTGGGCTACCAGGTGCTGCGCCAGGGGAATGTCGTCGTCCGCGACTCGGACCTCGGTCTCACGGTCGACGGAATCGACTACGGATCTGACGTGACTCTCGGAACGGCGGCCACCACCGCACACAACCAGACGTATTCGCTGATCGGGTCCCATGACACCGCGACCGATTCTTACCACGGTGTCGATGTCCCGCTGATCAAGGCGGGCACCTCGAAAGTGACGGTCAGCGTTCGAGTCTATGACTCCGGGATCGCCCTTCAATACCGTCTCGATGGATCGTTGGCCGGCAAGGTAGTGGCGAAGGAGTCGACCACGTTCGAGTTCGACCCGGCGGCGACCTTGTGGTACCAGGATGTCAAGTCGGACACCGTCGACGACAATCAGAACGTCTGGAGCGAGAAGACGTTCAGCGACGTCGGTACGCGAAGCATCACAGTCCTGCCCACGGTCGCACTGCCCGACTCGGCCGGGTATATCAATGTCACGGAAGCCAACATCGCTGACTGGCCTGCCCTCGCATTGAAGGCAAGCAGTGACGGCCGCCTGTCCACTTATTATTGGGCGACGACCAACGGTCAAGGGACATTCCGCGTCTCTGCCACCACGCTGGCTTCACCGTGGCGGGTGCTCACGATCGGCAGCAACCTCGACGAACTGGTGATGAGCGACATCGTCACCAATGTCTCAGATGCGCCCGATGCCACCTTGTTCGCGGATGCCGGGGAATGGATCAAACCGGGCGTCTCGGTCTGGATGCCCTACAACGGAGCGGGCTACACGTCCAAGCCCAGCGACTTCCGGACCTTCATCGATGCAGCCGGCGAGGCGGGCATCGATTATGTGACAGTGGAGGACCTCACTGACAGCAGCTGGGGTTCTTCGACCCAGGAGAAGTTCGCGACACTCGCATCCTTGGTCACCTATGCGGCACAGCACGGCGTGAAGCTCTGGCTGTGGAGCGATCAGAGCAGCGGAAACGGTGCCGACGCGGTGTTCAAGGCCGCGGTGGTGTATTCGAGCAGTCAAGAGAACAAAGGCACGTTGCTGAACCCGGACTTCCGTGCCGCCTACTTGAACTTGGTCCAGCAGACCGGTATCGCTGGGGTGAAGATCGATCACATCGGTGACGAGACTGAGACCAAGGTCAATTTCTATGCAGACCTCTTGCGAGACGCTGCCTCGCGCAAGCTGCTGGTGATCTTCCACAACCCCCTGGTGCCGACCGGCCTCAACAGGACCTACCCGAATGAGCTGGGCCGAGAGGCGATTCGAGGTCTCCAGAACACTTACGATGCCTGGCAGAACACCGTGATGCCCTTCACCCGTCTGGTCGCGGGCGGCGCCGATTACACGCCACTGTCGTTCAGCAACACGAGCCTGGGCGGGAATGTGTCGTGGACACATCAGATGGCCTCTGCCATCGTGTACTCGACTCCCTATCTGCAGTTGACCGAGGTCCCCACCAGGATTGCCGCCGGGGGCCTGTATCACGAGCAGCTCGGTGACTTCGTCGCGCACCTGCCGACCGTCTGGAAGTCCAGCAAGGTGCTCCCCGAGAGTCGCCTCGGGGAGGCGGCGGCATTTGCCCGCCAGACTGAGGACGGCGAGTGGTACATCGCGGTTCAGGCGGCCACAGGAGCGCGACAGCTGTCGCTCGACCTGTCGTTCCTGCCGCGAGGCGTGACCTACGACGCTGAGATCTATCAGGACGGTCTGACCGCAACCACGGTGCAGCGGACTTCTCGGGATCACGTGACCAGCGAGAGCACGCTCTCCGCGGGGCTGGTGTCGGGCGGCGGCTACGTTGCCCGGCTGGTCCCCTCGGGGACGATCGATCCCACGGATCCCACGGATCCCACGGATCCCACGGATCCCACGGATCCCACGGACCCGACGGACCCCACAGATCCGACCGATCCGACGACTCCCGCAGCCGTTCTGGCATCGTCCTTGACGGCCTCGGCGGTCACCACGCAATTCGGTCGGGCGGCCTCGGTGACAGTGCGGGCCACCAGGTCCGGCCAGGCCGTGAGCTCAGGTTCCGTGACCGCGACTGTCGACGGAAAGGCCTATGGCTCCGCAGCACTGACCCGGAGCGGCATTGCCGTCGTCACACTGTCCAAGAGACTGAAGGTCGGTGAGCACCGCATAGTCCTCAGCTATCCGGGTAACTCCACCACGAAGGCCTCGGCTACGACGGTGCTGGTCAGGATCGTCAAAGCACCGACCAAGGTCGCGTTGAAGCTGAGCACCTCCCGACCCCAGGCGAAGAAGACCACAGTCAAGGCAACTGTCCGCCTGAAGGTGCCTGGCACGAGGGTGGTACCAGTGGGCAAGGTCGTCATCAAGGTCGGGGGCAAGACGGTCAAGACTGCCAGGGTGACGGCTAAGAAGAGGGGCAAGGTCACGGTGACCCTGCCCAAGTTCTCGAAGCGCGGCACGCGTAAGGTCACCGTGGTCTACCGGGGCTCCGACTCGTTGAAGGCATCCAAGGCGACGAAGAAGGTCAAAGTGCGTCGCTGAGGTGAATGTGGACCGTCGGTCAGGATGCTGGGCGATCAGCCTCCAGGCTTGGCTGGGGCATCGGAGCCGGCATCGATGGTTCATGGCGGGCTCATCACATCTGGAGTGCAGGGGAGATCGGGACGGAAACGATATTCGGCCGCATTCGCCGTTGTGACCTCGCCCAGCGCGTATCTTCTCCTGCGTAGCTCATGCCGACTCGCGACCGGCCACCGCGGTCAAGTCCCGGGTCATGGTGTAGCGGTTGGTGATCCTTCTGCTGTTGGTGTCAGTTAGGCGCTGGGCTCGAGGGTGTCGGTGTTCACCTCGCTTCCGGTGTCGGCGACGAGGGTGAGGCGGTTCTTGGCGAGGATGTCGAGGCCGAGGTAGCGGCGTCCTTCGGCCCATTCG
>JAATES010000108.1 GCA_015655615.1 Actinomycetales bacterium | reverse complement strand
CGGCGGTCGCCGAAGCCCTGAGCCTTGACGGCCACGGACTTGAAGGTGCCGCGGATCTTGTTGAGCACCAGGGTCGCCAGTGCCTCGCCCTCGACGTCCTCGGCGATGATCAGCAGGGACTTGCCCTGCTTGATGACCAGGTCGAGCAACGGCAGCAGGTCCTTGACGTTCGAGATCTTCGACTCGACCAGCAGGATGTACGGGTCCTCGAGGACCGCTTCCTGCCGCTCGGGGTCGGTCTCGAAGTAGCGCGCAAGGAAGCCCTTGTCGAAGCGCATGCCCTCGGTGAGCTCGAGCTCGAGTCCGAAGGTGTTGGACTCCTCGACGGTGATGACGCCTTCCTTGCCGACCTTGTACAGCGCCTCGGCGATGAGCTCGCCGATGGCCTGGTCGCCTGCCGAGATGGCGGCGGTGGAGGCGATCTCCTCCTGAGAGTCGATCTCCTTGGCGTTCTTCAGCAGCTGGGCGGTGACGGCCTCGACGGCCTTCTCGATGCCCTTGCGCAGTGCGATGGGGTTGGCGCCGGAGGCCACGTTGCGCAGGCCCTCCTTGACGAGCGCCTGTGCGAGCACGGTGGCGGTGGTGGTGCCATCTCCGGCGACGTCGTCGGTCTTCTTGGCAACCTCTTTGACGAGCTCGGCGCCGATCCGCTCGAACGGCTCCTCGAGGTCGATCTCCTTGGCGATGGAGACGCCATCGTTGGTGATGGTGGGTGCGCCCCACTTCTTGTCGAGCACGACGTTACGGCCCTTGGGGCCGAGGGTGACCTTGACGGTGTCGGCGAGCTGGTTGAGGCCTCGCTCGATACCGCGCCGGGCCTCCTCGTCGAAGGCAATGATCTTTGCCATGGGGAATGTTCCTCCGCTGGTGGCTTCTGGCAGTCGATCGGTGCCCGCGACGGACGGCCGACGCCGAGGCGTTCACGTCACGCCCGGCTGTGCGACCTCACCTCTCGACCAGTGAGTGCTGTCACTCTCACACTGAGAGTGCTAACCCATTATTGGCACTCTCGACCCGAGAGTGCAAGGCGATCTCGCCACCACCACTACGCTGTGAGCGTGACCAGGGCAGCGGGGCGGCAGCGGCCGCAGCGGCAACTCCGCCGCTGGCTGCTCGCGACGTGGTGTCTGTGCCTGGCCCTCGCGGTCCTGGCCGGAGAGGGCCGCCCCGGGCAATGGTGGCCCGGCACCACCGCCATCGCCGACATCCCGCTGTATGCGGACGGGATCAGCATGGACCCGTATGGCGCACGCACCCTGATCCCGCCCAGCGATCCGAGCACCGGCACCGCGGTGCAGGCGACGCGGGCAGTCACCGCGCAGGAGGCCGCCTGGCTGGCGGAGGGATCGCGCCCGGGCGAGGGCACCGCCTACGACGATATGGCCACTCGGGCGCTCCTGGACCTGCGCGCCCTCACCCTGGAGGTCTCGGGCCCGGCCGGCACCTCGGCTGCCGGAGGCCAGGTCACCGCGCCTCGAGCGGCCCTCGCAGCCTGGACGCCTCACTGGAACTACGTGTGGCCTCGGGATGCCTCCTTCGTCGCGGTCGCCCTGGCCCGCACCGGACATACGGATGAGGCCGTGGGCATCCTGGTCTTCCTCGCCGCAGTGCAGGCGGACGATGGCACCTTCGAGGCCCGTTACCTGCCGGATATGTCGGGCGCCACTCCCGATGATCGCGCAGCCCAGACCGACGGAGTCGGCTGGGTCCTGTGGGCGGCCGACCAGACCCTCGCAGCGGTTCCCGCCACCGAGCGTTCCCGTGCGTGGGATCAGATACGACCCATGGTCACCGCTGCCGCCCGGGCGGCGCTGCGACTGACGAGGAACGGCACGACCCTGCCTCCAGCGTCTCCGGACTATTGGGAGGTCAAGGAAGCCACCCCCACCCTGGGCACCGCTGCGCCGTTGCTGGCCGGGCTGGAGTCCGCCGGGCGACTCCTGGGCGATCCCGTGGCAGCCGCTGCTCTCACCTACCGTGCAGTAGTGGAGACGTCGTTCGGAGCAGCGGGGTACCCGCGACGGCTAGGGGACCGCTCCGGGACCATCCGGCGGGACACCGCCTCCGCCTTCGTCCTTCCCCCTTATGTCTCCACCCCATTGTCTGGGGCCCTCGACGCCTGGCGCGCCTCGCAACCAGCCATGCTGCGACCGGCGGGCGGCCTGTCCCCGGGAGCCGCCTGGCGCCAGGACGGGGTCTCCTGGACGCCGACGACCTCCCTCTACGCGCTCGCTGCAGCGAGCAACGGAGACCGGCAACAAGCCGAACAGTGGCTGACCTGGCTCGACGAGCACCGCACCGCTGCCGGCTCCCTCCCCGAGAAGGTGCTGGCTGACGGATCGCCCGCCTCAGTGGCCCCGTTGTCCTGGACCGCCGCCTCCGTGATCCTCACCCTGTCCGAATTGGACCGGTGACGTGCCGGTCAGCCGGAGAAGTCGGAGGACAACACCGCTGACACCGGACCGACCAGGCTGGCGACGCGCGTCACGCGGCTGATGCCCAGGATGTCAGCCACGGCCTGCGCAGCGGCCTTGTCCTGAGCCGTCCTGTAATAGACGACGGAACTGCTCACGGCACTGCCGCGGTAGTTGTCCTGGGTCAGATCCGACCAGCCCTCGTCGCGGAGCAGCGCCGCACCCTTGGCTGCCAGCCCTGAGGAGTTGGTGGCATTCAGCACTCGCACCGCCGTCGCCTTGTCCACGTCCGCGCTGTCGGGCGTCGCCGAGGGACTCGGTGAGTCCGTGTCCTCGGTGGTCTCGGAGTCGCTGGGTGACCCACTGACAGTCTCACTGGGAGAGTCGGTCGCGCTCGGATCGGTGGTCGTGGACTCGTCGGTTGCCGTGGACCCCTCCGTCGTCGTGGCACTCTCCTGCGACGACGTGTCATCAGAGATCCCCGCCACCGAGGCCAGGTCGGTCGCTGAGAGGCCGAAGACGGTCGGCAGACTCAGCGCCAGAGCGTACCCGAGGCCTGCTGCCACCACCAGGACGAGCACGGGTGCCACGAACTTACGCGCCGGTGACCGCCGGGCGCGATGGGCCGCCGCAGGAGTCTCGTCGCCCGCCGGGGCATCGAACTCATCCTCGGGGTAGGGGTAGGTGCGCTTGCTCACCTCGAAAGGGTACCGGTTGCGCCTCCGAACCGGCTATGAACCCCGGCCG
>JAATES010000091.1 GCA_015655615.1 Actinomycetales bacterium | reverse complement strand
CTCGCTGACCGGCTGGGCGAGAACAATCCGAGAGCCACGGTCTTCGCCATGCCCGCGCCGCAACCCGGCGCACCGCAGACCGTGCTGGTGGGCGCCTCGCCCGAATTGCTCGTGGCCCGGCAGGGACGGTCGGTGACCTGCCGTCCGCTTGCGGGGTCCATCCCCCGGTCAACCGACCCGGCCGAGGATTCCCTCCGAGCGGCGGATCTGGCGGCGTCGGCGAAGAACCTCGCGGAACACGCCATCGTCGTCCATGCCATGCGGACCGCGCTCGGCCCACTGTGCAGCCGCCTCGATGTCCCGCCTGCGCCCGAGTTGGTGGCGACCGACGCCATGTGGCACCTGGGAACCGTGCTGCGCGGCGAACTGACCACAGCCGCCGCCGCGACGTTCTCAGCGTTGCACCTGGCTCAGCTGCTCCACCCCACCCCTGCTGTGGCCGGGTGGCCCACCGCTCGCGCGCTGGACCTGATCGCGGAGCTGGAGCCGCTGGATCGCGGGCCGATGGCGGGCGCCTTCGGGTGGGTCGACGCTGCTGGGGACGGCGAATTCCATGTGACCATCAGATCCGCGCTGCTCAGTGACCCGTCTGCGGCGGGCTCGCAGGCACGCCTCTTCGCCGGGGCGGGGATCGTCGCTGGGTCCGATCCCGCTGCCGAGGTCGCAGAGACCGGGGCGAAGCTGGGGACCATGCTGCGGGTGCTGGCCTGACCGTGGTCGGTCCGGCTCGCCGTCAGGGACCCCCTGGGGCCGCGTCACGGCCGTATTCGACAGCGACGCCGCTGACCGGTCCGAACACCTCCACCACCACCGAGGCAACGGGCACCGTCAGCACGGCACAGATCCGGACCAGGGTCGCCAGAGTCGGATTGGAGGGGCGCTGCTCGTCGCGACGGCTCGACCGCCCCTCTTCCAGCAGCTGGTAGTGGTTGCGATTGATGCCGGCCGCATTGGCGAGCTGCTCCTGGGTCAGGTCCCGCTCCAGCCGCAACGCCCGCAGGCGTTCACCCAGAGCCTCAGCTTGGACGAAGTTGAGAGTGTGGTGAGCAGCCATCAGATCACCATGGAGCCGACCCTTCGGGCTGTCAGCCGTTTATAAACCGCACAGCGTCGGATGCGATACCGCAAAGTAGCAGGTCAGAACCCTAGGAGCGCACAGCGTCGACCTCATGGCCGGCCATGCTGGCACTGAGGTCCTGCGCAGTCTCGGTCAGGAACCTGATCACGGTCTCACGCTGGGCCGGGGTCAGCCGAGAAGCCGCCTTGAACCGCGAGGCCTGATGGCGTCCGATGCTGTCCCTGGCGGCCGCATGCGTTTGCGGTGTCACGACCACCCGCAGCGCACGACGATCTGTGGGATGCGGCTGACGCACCGCATGGTGGCCGCTCTCCAGTCGGTCGATCAGCTTGGTGGTGGAAGCGGTCGTGATGCCGAGGAACTTCGCCAGTGAGCTCGGGGTGGCCTCCTCGCCTCGGTTCGCGCAGATGATCAGGTAGTGAACAGCGCGCATGTCAGTCTCGCTGAGCCGCATATATCGCTGCGAGGCCTCGGCGAGCTGCTTCTCCGCCTTGCGCAACCCCGACATCGCGGACATGATGCGATCAATCTGATCGATGTCCTCACGCGTGAATGCCGAACGGTCCACCAGCCTGCCTTCCGGGTCGCTCGACGCGAGGTCGAACATGGACCGCTCACTGTGTTCGCTCACACGCCTCGCCTCTCTGGCCAGAGGCCATCGTATCGCCGTCCACGATATTTCATGCTAGACATGCAATTAGCTCATCTAGCAATAAGAAGGGTCACATCCCATGGTCGATGTCGTCCTGGTCGACGAGTCCGGCAAGGCATGCGGCCGCGCCGACCGGCTCACAGTCCACACCGACCACACGCCACTGCACCTGGCGTTCTCCTGCTACGTCACCTCTCCCGAGGGCGACCTGCTGATCACGCGGCGATCGTTGGACAAACTGACCTGGCCGGGCGTCTGGACAAACTCCTGCTGCGGACACCCTCAGCCCGGAGAGGACCTGGCCGCTGCGGTGGTCCGCCGCTGCCGGGAGGAGCTCGGCATCGAGGTGGCCGGTCTCCATTGCGTGCTGCCCGGCTTTCGGTACCGCGCGACCGACCTCAGCGGGATCATCGAGAACGAGGTCTGCCCGGTGTTCCTCGCCACCACGCTCGACGTCCCCCGGCCCGACCCGCTCGAGGTCGCGGACTGGCGCTGGTCGTCCTGGGCACAAGTCAGCCGCGCGGTGGCGGCGACCCCGTTCGCCTTCAGCCCATGGATGGCGTTGCAGGTGCCCCTGGTCATCTCCGTGACCACGCCGTCCCCTCCCACCCCGGTGACCTCGTGACGCCGCTGGCGGTGGCACTCGTGCCGACCGATGCCAGACTCGGCGCCGTGCGGGACCGCGTCGAGTCGGTCTTCACCTCCCGGGCAGGCATGACCTCACACCCGGGCACCGAGCATCTGATGGTGTGGGACCTCGCCAGGAGCCGCAGTGTCGCGGGCAAGTTCGTGCGGCCGAGCCTGGTCATCGCCGCCTACGACGCACTCTGCGACGGCCACACCGTGTCCCTGCCCGTCCTGATCGAGGCGGCCTCGATGGTCGAGCTGCTCCACCTGTCGTTCCTGCTCCATGACGACCTCATCGACGCGGACACCGATCGACGCGGTGATCGCAACCTCATCGGAGCCGCCTTCGACGCCGCCATCGACCAGGGGGTGCCGTCTCGTAGCGCGCAGCGCTGGGGCGAGGCGGTCGGGCTGCTCGTGGGCGACGCGCTGCTCAGCCACGTCCACACCATGGCCTGGGGCCTCGAACTCGACGCCCCGGCGCGGATTCGGCTCGGCACGCTCCTGGCACATGCGATCAGCGACTCCATCGCAGGCGAGATCAGTGACGTGGCCCTGGGGCACGGTATCTGCGCGCCCACGGCCAAGACGGTGATGGACACCGCGCTCCGCAAGACCGCCGTGTACTCGGTGGAACTGCCGGTGCGCGTCGGCGTCATCCTGGCCGGGGCCAGTCCTCGGCTCGAGGAACTCCTCGCCCCGATCACCCAGGCGATCGGCGTGGCCTATCAGCTCCAGGACGACCTGAGGAACCTGTTCGCCGACCCACGCGACCTCGCCACGGCGCGCGGGACTGACATCCGGGAGGCCAAGCAGACGATGATCATGCTGCATGCCCGCTCGACCTCCGCCTGGCGCGTGATCGAGCCGCTGTGGGGCAAGGGCGACCTCACCGAGGAGCAATGCTGCGCAGTGGGCGAGGCCCTCACCCGCAGCGGGAGCCGTGCCGCAGTCGAGCGACAGATCGCACTCCAGCTCGACTCGGCGCACCGTGGCATCCGCGAGCTGGACGCCACGACGCCGGTCGCGCTGATCGACCTGCTCTCCGGTCTGGCCGAGCAGGTCGGCGGGCGGCACCGATGACCGTTCCCTCGCAAGCGCTCCCCGCCGCCGCCCTCGCCCGGTACACGCTGGCGTCCGAGGCGACCGCGGCCCAGGTCATCGCGACCTATTCCACCTCGTTCTCCCTGGCCAGCAGGCTGCTCGGTCCCCGCTGCCGTCGCCATGTGCGCAACATCTACGGCCTGGTACGACTGGCAGACGAGGTCGTCGACGGCGCCGTGGAAGGCGCGGGGCTCCCCTCCTTGATCGCCGCCGATTACCTCGACGAGCTGGAGGCGCAGACCCTCGACGCGATCACCACCGGGTACAGCACCAATCCCCTCGTGCATGCCTTCGCGACCACGGCACGGCACGCCGGGATCGATGCGACCCTGGTCCGCCCCTTCTTCGCGAGCATGCGCAGCGATCTGACCGTGCGGGTCTTCGACGATCGTGCGCACCGGGACTACGTCTACGGGTCGGCCGAGGCGGTCGGCCTGATGTGCCTGCGAGTCTTCCTGCAAGGCAGGCACTGCACCGCAGCGGACCTCGCCGAGCTGGAGACGGGCGCCCGAGCGCTCGGTGCGGCCTTTCAGAACGTCAACTTCCTGCGGGACCTCGCGGCCGACAATCAGGGACGGGGACGCAACTACCTGGCGGCGGAGTCCGAGAACGAGCTGCTCGACACCGCAGCCAAAGCCCGGTGGAGCCTGCGCATCCACGCCGACCTGGACCGCGCGGACGCAGTGATCGACCGGCTCCCCGCAGACTGCCGCCCGGCCGTCCGTACCGCCCATGCACTCTTCGCCGACTTGCTCCGCCTCATCGACCAGACGACTGCCGCCGACCTCCACCACCGCAGGGTCCGGGTGACCACGCCACGAAAGCTCTGGATCGCGGCACGCTCCGTGGTGCCACGGCCGCCCTCGACCTGGAGGCACCCATGAGCGACGAGGCCCTGGTCATCGGTGCCGGGATCGCAGGACTGGCCACCGCCGGTCTGCTGGCCCGCGAGGGCTACCAGGTCACCGTGCTCGAACGCTCCTCCGGTCCAGGAGGACGGGCGGGGCGCATCACAGACCGCGGGTTCACCTTCGACACCGGGCCCTCCTGGTTCCTCATGCCGGAGGTCTACGAGCACTTCTACCGGCTGATGGGCACCAGCCTGTCCGCACAACTCGACCTCCAGCGACTCGACCCCGCCTACCGGGTGCTCCGGGAGCCGACCGGGGACGCTCCGGCGCAGTCCCTGACCCTCCCTGCCGGCGCCGACCGGGTGGCTGCCGCCTTCGAGGCGGTCGAGCCCGGAGCCGGGGCCGCACTGGAGCGTTACCTGGACTCCGCTCACGAGTGGATGGCGCTGTCCACAGAGCGCTTTCTCTACAACCCCTATACGTCCGCTCGTTCGATGCTCAGCTGGTCGGTGCTGCGACGCCTGGGGGTCGCCGCACGCATCGCCTCGACCTCGCTGGCGTCCTTCGCCGCTCGGTCCGTCCGCACACCGATCCTGCGCCAGACGTTGTCCTATCCGGCGGTGTTCCTGGGTGCGGACCCGCGTGACGCGCCCGCGATCTACCACCTGATGAGCGCGATGGACCTGGACGAGGGCGTCTTCTACCCGCGCGGCGGCTTCCACGAGGTCGTCACCAGCCTGGAACGCCTGGCGCTGGCGCACGGCGCCCGGATCGTCTACGACGCCGCCGTTCAGGAGATCCGCACCACGGCCGGCCAGGTCGAGGGGGTGCGGTGGCGGGATCCCGACGGCCGGGATCACCACCGCCCGGCGACCGTGGTGGTCTCGTGCGCCGACCTCCACCACACCGAGACCGAGCTGCTCGCCGAGCCGGACCGCAGCTACCCCGAGCAGTGGTGGGACAAGCAGGTCAGCGGCCCCGGTGCGATCATCGCCATGCTCGGGGTCGACGGGGCCCTCCCGGAGCTCGACCATCACACACTGTTGTTCGCCCGAGACTGGAACGCCAACTTCGACGCGGTGTTCCACCAGCCCGGTGCCATCCCCGCGGTGCCCTCGCTCTACGTGTCCCGCACCAGCGCCACCGATGCCACCGTCGCACCGGTCGGCAGCGAGAACCTGTTCATCCTGATCCCGGTGCCCGCGGACGTCGGTCTCGGCTGCGGTGGCATCGACGGGGCGGGGGACGAGACCGTCGAGCGAACCGTGGACGGCGCAATCGGGCAGATCGCCCGCTGGGCGGGCATCCCGGACCTCGCCGAACGCATCGTCGTCCGGCGCACGCTGGGCCCCGGAGACTTCGCGAACGACTACCACTCGTGGTCCGGCGGCATGCTGGGCCCCGCCCACCTACTGCGGCAGAGTGCCATGTTCCGAACGCGCAACGCCTCGCGCAAGGTCGGCGGGCTGTACTACGCAGGTGCGACGACCTCACCCGGTGTGGGGGTGCCCATGTGCCTGATCAGCGCCGAGATCGTGCTGAAGCGGCTGCGCAGGGACTCCAGTGCGGGACCGCTTCCGGTACCGCCGACGTCCGGGGTGTCCTGATGCGGTTCGCCTATCTGGGCGTGCTGGTGCTCTCGTTGGCCGGGGTGACCGCACTAGACCGCCGCTTCCGGCTCGCCTGGTGGCGCGCTCCCCGGAGGACTCTGCTGGTCTCGCTCGTCGGCACGGCGTTCTTCCTGGTCTGGGACCTGACCGGGATCGCAGCGGGCGTGTTCCTGCGAGGATCCAGCACCGCACTGACCGGCATCGACCTGGCCCCGCATCTTCCTGTCGAGGAGCTGGTGTTCCTGTTCTTCCTGTCCTATCTGACCGTGGTCGCCTACTCCGCCCTGACGGTGCTCTCCCGCCGGGACGCACCATGACCTACCTCTCCTTCAGCGCCGTCTTCGTGGGCGTCGCAGTGATCGCTGCGGCCCTCCTGCTCGCGCTCGCCCACCACCGGGGCGATAAGACCGCCGTACCCCGGTATGCGCGGGCAGCGCCGGCCACCGCGCTGGTGCTGGTGGCCCTGACGGCGGTCTTCGACAACCTCATGATCGCGGCCGGATTGTTCTCCTACGCACCCGAGCACCTGTGGGGTGTGACAGTGGGACGGGCGCCGATCGAGGACTTCGCCTATCCGATCGCCGGGGCGATCCTGCTCCCCGCCGTGCTGGAGTGGCAGCGCAGCCGCCCTCGGCGCCACGGCACCGGGAGGCCCGCATGACCGCACGCACCCTCGTGCTGGCCTCCCGTCCGGTGAGCTGGATCAACACGGCCTTCCCGTTCGCAGCCGCCTACCTGATGACCGGAACGGGCGCCGACCCGACGCTGATCCTCGGCAGCATCTTCTTCCTGGTGCCCTACAACCTCGCCCTGTACGGCATCAACGACGTGTACGACCACGACTCGGACCTCGCCAATCCTCGCAAGGGCGGCGCCGAGGGAGCCCTGGTGCCGCGCTCACAACACCGCCAGGTCTGGCTGTGGTCGATCCTGACGACCGTGCCGTTCCTGGTGGCCCTCGCACTGGCGGGGAACGCGGTGTCGACGGGAGTGCTCGTCCTGAGCATGGCTGCGGTGCTCGCCTATTCCGTCCCCGGGCTCCGATTCAAAGAAGTGCCCTTCCTCGACTCGATCACCTCGGCCCTGCACTTCGTCACACCGGCGCTGTTCGGGCTGGCTCTCACCGAGGCGGCTCCCACCCGGGGCCTGGTGGCGTCGATGGTCGCGTTCTTCCTGTGGGCCTGCGCCAGCCACGCCTTCGGCGCCGTCCAGGACATCGCGCCTGATCGAGCCGCCGGCCTCTCCTCGATCGCGACACTGCTCGGACCCCGCCGGACCACTCGCCTGGCCCTGGTGTGCTGGCTGGGGGCCGGAGCGGTCATGCTCCTTGCGCCCTGGCCCGGGAGCCTGGCGGGCGTGCTGGCCGTTCCCTACCTCGTCAACGTCGCGCCCTACCGCACTGTCAGCGATGCGGACGCCGGAACGACCAATCGCGCCTGGCGGCGCTTCCTCGGCCTGAACTATGCCAGCGGCTTCGTGGTCACCCTGCTGCTCCTGTGGACCTGGCGGCGGGGTTAGCCAGCACTGCGCCGCCTGCACCCACCCGCAACCCCGACAGGAGGAGCACCCGATGCGCCTGTGGACCATTCACCCGCAGTACTTCGACAGGCAGGCCCTGACCGCCTGCTGGCGAGAAGGACTCCTGGCGCAGAGCGTGCTCGGCAAGGAGGAGGGCGGCTACAGCCATCACCCGCAACTCCTCCGGTTCCGCGCGGCGGCTGAGCCGCAGGCCACCCTGCGGACCTTCCTGCACGGCATCGCGGACGAGGCCGATTCCCGCGGGTATCACTTCGCCCGCGAACGGATTCTGGGGCCCGCCGGACGCACCGGCGCGATCACGGTCACTGCGGGACAACGCGACTTCGAGTGGGGGCACCTCAACCGAAAGCTGCTCCAGCGCAGTCCGCGGGTCGCTGCCCGGTGGAGCGGCCTCGCCGTTCCCGAGGTCCACCCCGTCTTCCGGGTGGTTCCCGGTGAGATCGAGCCGTGGGAACGCGGGATCCGATAGCGGATCACGCCAGGGCGGCTCGGTGAGGCCGCACGTCCCCACCTGATCGACTCCAGGGACGCTAAGATCACCCCGAGCCCTGCCTCGCCCGGCAGCTCTGGCCCCCGACCACACAGAATGACGGTGACACCCGTGCGCCTGCCCGCAGCGATGACCTGGACCCTGCACGGCGACGGCACCACCGTCGCCCCCGGAGCAGTCGTCGCGCCGCACGAGCGCCTCAGCTGGCCGCGCACCATCGGAATCGGCACCCAGCACGTGCTGGCCATGGCAGGCTCCACGCTGATCGTTCCGGCCCTGACGGGGTTCCCGCCGGCCACCACTCTGCTGTTCTCGGGTCTGGGCACCATGATCTTCCTGCTGCTGACCCGCGGCAGGGTCCCCAGCTATCTCGGTTCCAGCTTCGCGTTCATCGCGCCCATCACGGCAGCCAAGGCCGATCACGGCATCCAGGGTGCCCTCGGTGGCCTGGTGGTCACCGGCGCGATCCTGTTCCTGGTGGGCGTCATCGTCCAGCGCAGCGGCACCCAGTGGATAGAAAAGCTGATGCCCCCAGTGGTCACCGGCACCATCGTCGCCCTGATCGGCCTCAATCTGGCTCCCGCCGCCAAGAGCAACCTCGTGGAGGGCCCCGCCTCGGCGGTCGTGACCATCGCGGTGATCCTGTTCGTCTCGGTGTTCTTCCGAGGGCTCCTCGGCAGGCTCTCCATCCTGGTGGGCGTGGCAGCTGGCTACGGCGTCGCCGCACTGCGCGGCGAGATCGACTACACCGCCGTCTCCCAGGCCTCCTGGATCGGCCTGCCGGAGTTCGCCACGCCCACCTTCCACCTCAGCACGCTGGGGCTTTTCATCCCCGTGGTCCTGGTGCTCATCGCCGAGAACGTCGGTCACGTGAAGTCGGTCGCCCTGATGACCGGCAGCAACCTGGACTCCAGTACCGGCCGAGCACTGATGGCAGACGGCCTGGCGACCGTGGTCGCGGGCTCGGCCGGCGGCTCCGGAACCACCACCTATGCGGAGAACATCGGCGTCATGGCCTCGTCGCGGGTGTATTCCACCGCGGCCTACTGGGTCGCCGGTGCCACCGCCATCCTCCTGAGCGTGTTTCCCAAGGTCGGCGCCGTCATCTCGGCGATGCCGCTGGGAGTCCTCGGCGGTGCCGGAGTGGTCCTCTACGGCATGATCGGCGTGCTGGGTGCCCGCATCTGGGTCGACAACCGGGTCAGCTTCGCCGACCCCGTCAACCTCATGACCGCCGGGGTCGGCCTGGTCATCGCCATCGCCGATGTCACCTGGCAGGTCGGGTCCCTGCAATTCGGCGGCATCGCACTCGGAACCGGTGCCGCACTGCTCGTGTTCCACGGAATGCGGGCCATCGGAACCAGGCGTGGCACCCTGCACACCACCGTGATCGCCGGTCCGGACAATCCCCTCGCGGCAGACTCTGTGACTCAGGCACCCCGCCCGCAAGCCCGGGGGTAGCCCGCACGGAAGGGAAGGCTTGGTAGCGTGTAAACCCATTGACAGTGTCGCCATGCAACCAGGCCGGCCAGCCGAGAACAGGAGCCCTTCGATGGCAGCAGTGACGGAGCCCGCTCCCACCCGCCGAACCCGGCACCATGTCGCTGCACCGGAGGCCTCGCCCATCTCTGCCGACGCCGCCCTGCTGTCCACCACCGTGGATCGTGTCCGCACGGGCATGGCCAGCGTGATCACTGGTCACCCGGACGTCGTCGACACCACCATCGCGGTCATCCTCGCCCAAGGCCACCTGCTGATCGAGGACGTTCCCGGCGTGGGCAAGACCACGCTCGCCAAAGCGCTCGGCAAGCTGATCGATGCCCAGGTGCGGCGCATCCAGTTCACGCCCGATCTGCTGCCCAGTGATGTCACGGGCGTGACGATCTTCCACGATGCCGGAGCCCAGACCAGCTTCCATCCCGGTCCCGTGTTCGCGAACATCGTCATCGCCGACGAGATCAACCGGGCCTCGCCCAAGGCGCAGTCCGCCCTGCTGGAATGCATGGCCGAGCGGCAGGTCACCGTCGACGGGGTCACGCATCAGCTCCCGCGGCCCTTCGTGGTCATGGCCACCCAGAACCCCATCGAGATGGAGGGCACCTACCCGCTGCCCGAGGCGCAACGGGACCGCTTCACCGCGCGGCTCGAGATCGGCTACCCCGACTTCGCCGACGAGTACCGGATGCTGGAGCAGCGTGAGGTCTCCGATCCGCTGGATTCACTCAGCCCGGTCACCGATGCCGCGACCCTCGACGCACTCAGTGATGTCGTCCGCGATGTCTATCTCGCGCCCGGGCTCAAGCGCTACGTCCTCTCGCTGGTCGCCGCCACCCGGCAGCATCCTCTGGTGCGGGTAGGTGCGTCTCCGCGAGCGACCCTGCAGCTGGCACGGGTCGCCCGTGCCCTCGCCGCGATCCAGGGCCGCAGCTTCGTCCTCCCCGACGACGTCCAGCAACTCGCTCTGCCGGTCCTGGCCCATCGGCTGGTTCTGGGCCCGCAAGCCCGCGCTGAAGGCACGACCGCCACTGAGATCGTGCAGCAGGTGGTGGCCGCCACGGCGCTTCCCCAGCCAGAGTGATGGCACCGGGCACGCGTGAGCCGCCGCCTGAGGAGCGCCCCCCGCGCACCAGGCCGACCGCGCGGGGCATCGCCGTGTGGCTCATCAGCGTCGTCCTG
>JAATES010000367.1 GCA_015655615.1 Actinomycetales bacterium | reverse complement strand
CGTGGTCCCGATGGGCACGGGCCCGGACACCGCGGCGAACAGGGCCGCACGACGGGATCGGCTCACCCAGACGGTCCGATCGGTCGATGGCATCGCACAGTTCGCGGAGGCGAACACCGCGATCGGTCTGCTGAGCAGCGACTCCGGCAGCCAGGCCGAGGACCTCGACGTCGTGGGGATCTCCCCGGCGGACGCCGTGCGCGTCCTGCGAGACCCTGGCGAGCTGCCGAGCCTGACCTCAGGGATCCTGATGGTGAATGCGCAAGCGGCCACCTGGTCCGGTCTGCATTCCGGAGACCTCACCCGGTTCGGGGCCGACGCCTCGCTCGGCCGTGCCGGAATCCCGCTGACGGTCCGCATCGCAGACGTACCCGAGGACTACGGCTACGTCACCCCGGATGCCTTCGCGGCCCTGTCCGGAGCCTCCGGGCTCCTCGACACGGAGATCTTTGCCGCCTTGGCGCCCGGCGCCTCGGCACTGCGCACCAGCACCGCCCTCTCGACTGCGCTCGACGATGCCGGTCTGGCATACAACGTCCTCGCGCCCGCGGCCGACCGCGAGCAATACGGCCAGGTCATCGACACGATCCTGGCCGTGATCATCGGCCTGCTCGCCGTCGCGGTCATCATCGCGCTCATCGGAGTGGCCAACACCTTGTCGCTCTCCGTGCTGGAACGCCGCCGTGAGTCGGCGACGTTACGGGCCATCGGGCTACGGCGCCGACAACTACGCTCGATGCTGGCTGTGGAGGGGATGTTCATCTCTGGCATCGGCACCGTGCTGGGGATCATCCTGGGCCTGGCCTATGGCTGGCTGGGGTCGCTGGTGGTGCTCGGCGCGGTCGGGCACAGGGAACTGCTGGTGCCCTGGGCGAACCTGGCGATCATCCTGCTGGTCGGCCTCGCGGCGGGCCTGCTGGCGTCCATCCTTCCCGCCCGCAGCGCCGCACGGACCCCACCCGTGGCCGCCCTCGCGGTGGAGTGAGCCGCCCGGGCCGTACGCTGTGGTGTGCTCGGTCAGTCCTCGGGGTAGGCACCCCGGCGGCGTGACTCGGCCGTGGTGGCCGCGACCACAGCGGGCAGCAGCAGGACCACGAGGATGACGACCGCCGGAATCAGCAGGGCGAACGCGATCCACTGAGGTCCGGATCCCCAGGACGACATTCCTGCCAGCGCCGTCACGATCTCCAGCGTGATCAGCGGGCCCCTCGCCCAGCCCCTTCCCCGGGCTAGGGCCCGGCAGAGTGCTCCCGCGAGGACGGCGCCCAGGAGCGCCATGATGGCCAGCCCCACGACGAGCGCCCGGTCGCCCCGCAGGCCAGTGGCCTGAGCGTCCATCGTGATAGCAGCCCACAGCCCGACTCCCGCGAGGGCCGCAAGCGCGAGACCCTGGAGCGCGAGCAGAGTGCACGCGACCATCAGCGGGCGCGCCGCCGGGTTGACCCGCCATACCAGATTGCTCACCGGCCGGGCGCCTTGACGTGCCGCGTGGCCACCGCCCGCAGGCTTGCTGTGATGCACATCTCAATCATCTACACGATTCCCTTACGTTAGGCCCTTGTTTCAGGTGTGCTCACATGTGACTCTAGTTAACAGAAGATGTTCCCGCCCCCACCTCTTCGATCCTTGGCTGCTGCATGCCAGCGGGCCGGATGGAGGCGTCGGCCTGCGTGTAACGCCCTCCACCGCAGGCTGATAGTTCTCGGTCACCGCCGATGAGCACGCCGTCTGTTCGCCTGCACGGACATGCTGCTGCCGCTGCCAGGATCGCTGAGCCGCACTGTCAAGGAGCCCACTCATGGACTGGCGTCACCGCGCTGCCTGCCTCACCGAAGACCCGGAGCTCTTCTTCCCGATCGGAAACACCGGCCCCGCCCTCCTGCAGATCGAAGAGGCCAAGGCCGTGTGTCGTCGCTGTGACGTCGTGGACACCTGTCTGAAGTGGGCCATCGACTCCGGACAGGACGCCGGCGTCTGGGGCGGCCTGTCAGAAGACGAGCGTCGCGCCCTGAAGCGCCGCACCGCCCGCGCCCGCCGCGCCAGCTGACCTGCCCTCAGCCCTCAGCCCTCAGCCCTCAGCCCTCATCGAGCGGAACGTAGAGCGAGACGACCGTCCCGCCACCCTCACGGTCACTCCAGGCGATGCGTCCACGCAGCTCGTTCGCCACGAGCGTCGAGACGATCTGCGATCCCAGCCCACCGCCGGGCCCCTTGTCCCCAGTGCCCTGACCGTCGTCGACCACACGGACGTTCAGTCCGCTGTCGCTGCGCAGCGCCTCGATCTCGACCGTGCCACCGCCGACCGGAGCAAGCCCGTGCTCGACGGCGTTGGTCACCAGCTCGGTCAGCACCAGAGCCAAAGCCGTCGCAGCATCCGCGGGCACCTCGCCGAAATGGCCCGTGGTGACCGTCCTCACCGGAATATCCGCTGAGGCCACGTCGGCGGCCAAT
>JAATES010000066.1 GCA_015655615.1 Actinomycetales bacterium | reverse complement strand
TTGATGCTAGGTCGGAACACGATTCTCTCCTGTGGTGGTGAGGAAGAAACATGGCACAGTTCTGGTGGACTGCGGCACGGGGCCGTTGCCATGCGGGGGGGCGGTCGAGCCACGCCGGGATGCGACGTCTGGCTCTGCAGACGAACACCTGCAAGGCGTTCGCTGCAGGAGCACCAAGTCTTGCTGGTGCGCGGAGGTCGTCAGTTAGTGACGACAGCCACGGCAACACGAGCGGCGACTGTGCATTCGGCCAGCCGTCGTGACGATCGACAGCGTCGCTGCCTCGTCGGATTCACTCGTGCGCATAGGACCATGGTGGTCACGTCGCTCAGTCAATTCCAAACCGAGTCTCACTATACGGACAATATCAGGATCACATTTTGGTTACTTGAGTGATTTTATCTGGATTTCACCTGATAGCGCGCGGCGGAAGGGATGCCGGATTTCATAGCGCCAGAGCGCGGTCCAGATCGGCGACCAGATCCCCGACCGTCTCCAGGCCGACTGAGACGCGGACCAGATCGTCGGGGACCTCCAGTGCGGACCCCACCACCGACGCATGGGTCATCGCGTAGGGATACTCGATGAGCGACTCGACACCACCCAGGGATTCGGCCAGGGTGAAGACCTGCGTGCGTTCCACCACCGCCAGCGCACGGCTCGCCGAACCCGCCCGGAAGGAGACCATCCCGCCGAAGCCCGTCATCTGACGCGCCGCAACGGCGTGGCCCGGGTGACTCTCCAAGCCGGGGTAGAGCACCTGCGTCTCACCCAGCCGGTCGACCAGCAACGCGGCGATCACGGCGGCGTTCTCACTGTGCCGGAGCACCCGGACCTCCAGGGATTTCAGCCCGCGCTGGGTCAGGAACGTGTCGAACGGGCCCAGAATCGCACCTGCGGCAAACTGCTGGAACCTCACCGCGTCGGCCAGCGAGACCGTCCCGGTCGGACCCGTCAGGCCATCCGGCAACTCCGTCTCTGCGGCGAACACCAGTGCTCCGCCGACCACGTCCGAATGCCCGCCGATGTACTTGGTGGTGGAGTGCACCACCACATCGGCACCCCAGGCCAAAGGATTCTGGAGCACGGGCGTGGCGAACGTGTTGTCGACCACCAGCAACGCACCGGCATCATGGGCGACCTCCGCCAGCGCAGCGATGTCGCTCAGGTTCAGCAGCGGATTCGACGGTGTCTCCACCCAGACCAGGCGGGTGCGGCCCGGCTGGATCGCCCGCGCGACGGCATCGGGATCACTGGTGGGCACAGTGGTGTGCGCGATCTGCCACGGGCCGAAGCTCCTGCTGATCAGCCGGTACGTTCCGCCATAGGCGTCATCGGGCACGACCACGTGATCCCCCGGGCGCAGGACCGCCCGCAGCAAGGCGTCTTCCGCGGCCAGCCCGGAGGCGAAGGTCAGTGCGCTCGCGCCGCCCTCGGTGTCCGCGAGCGCCTCCTCCAAGGATGTCCGGGTGGGATTGCCCGCCCGCGCATAGTCATATCCCGCCCGCATGACCCCGACGCCGTCCTGCCGGTAGGTCGAGGACAGATAGATCGGGGGTATCACGGCCCCGGTCGAGGGGTCAGAGCTCTGACCGGAGTGGATGGCGCGGGTTGCGAAACCTGCGGACGACCAATCGGTGCGTTCCTCGGTCATGGTGAAGCCTCTCCCAACATCGTGAAACCAGAAGTCGTGTCGACGACGGGGCCCGGAGGCCGCCGGCGTGCCGGGCACTGGGCGGCTAGCCGCCCAGGTATCCCAGCAGATCGTGCCGGGTCAGCACGCCCACGGGGGCGCCCCCGTCGATCACCAGTACCGCATCCCGCGAGTGGAAGGCCTGACGCAGCGCCTCCAGCGACTCACTCGCGCCGATCTGGGGCAAGGGCTCGCCCATGTGACCGGCCACCCGATCAGCGAGGGCGGCCGCACCCGAGAACACCACGTCCAGCAGGTCGCGCTCCGTGACCGATCCGACCACTTCGCCGATCACCACGGGAGGCTCGGCACTGACCACGGGCATCTGCGAGACACCGTACTCGCGCAGGATCTCGATCGCGTCCCGGACGGTCTCGGACGGATGGGTATGGACCAGCGCTGGGAGATCGCCCGCCTTGCCGCGCAGCACGCTGCCGACGGTCGCCTCGTTCTCTGCCGCCAGGAAGCCGTAGGACCGCATCCAGGCATCGTTGAAGATCTTCGACAGATAACCGCGCCCTCCGTCCGGCAGCAGCACCACGATCACCGCTTGCGCCGCCGCGGCAGGCTCCTCCTGCTGCAACCGCCTGGCCAGTCGCAGGGCGCCGGCCACCGCCATGCCGGAGGACCCGCCCACGAGCAGCCCCTCCTCGCGGGCCAGCCGACGCGTGACCTCAAAGGACTCCGCATCACTGACCGAGACGATCTCATGCGGGATGGCCGGGTCGTAAGCGGTCGGCCAGAAGTCCTCACCCACGCCCTCGACCAGATACGGACGGCCCGTTCCCCCGGAGTAGACCGATCCCTCGGGGTCGACCCCCACGATGCGCACCTCTCCGCCCGACGCGGCAGGCCGGGAGCGGGAGACCTCACGCAGATACCGACCGGTACCCGAGATGGTGCCGCCGGTTCCCACCCCTGCGACGAAATGCGTCACCCGGCCGTCCGTGTCGGACCAGATCTCGGGACCGGTGGACGCATAGTGGCTCGCCGGGCCGTGGGGGTTGGAATACTGGTCAGGCTTGAAGGCACCCGGGATCTCGCGGACCAGCCGGTCGGATACCGAGTAGTAGGAGTCGGGATCGTCGGGGGCCACCGCGGTCGGAGTGACGACCACCTCCGCCCCATAGGCGCGCAGGACGTCTCGCTTGTCCTGGCTGACCTTGTCAGGGCACACGAACACGCATCGGTAGCCCTTGCGCTGAGCCACCAGCGCCAGACCCACACCGGTGTTGCCCGACGTCGGCTCGACGATCGTGCCACCGGGCCGCAGCTCACCGCTGGCCTCGGCGGCAGCGATGATGCGCTCCGCGATGCGGTCCTTCACCGACCCCCCGGGATTGAGGTACTCGACCTTCGCGACGATGGTCGCGTCCAGTCCCGCGGTGACCGACGAGAGCCGCACCAGCGGTGTGTGGCCGACGAGTTCGGAGATATGGCTGACAACCTTCATGACTCCACGCTAATGGGCACTGGTCTCCCGAGGAACCAGTGCCCATTCTGCGGTCGGTCGACGCTCTGGGCGTCAGCGGACGGTCATGGCCTCAGCCGTCGAGCTCGGCCTTGGTCGGCGGATCGGCACCCGGCCGCGACACCGTCACCGCTGCCGCACGCGCACACCGGTTCAGGACGGCCGTGAGCGCAGCGACGTCGATCGTCTGCGTGGCCCCGTGACTGCCCTTTCCCAGCGCATGCAGGCTCAGAAGGCCGTCGATCAGCGCACCCATGAAGGTGTCGCCGGCTCCGACGGTGTCGACGACCTCGACCTTCACACTCTCGACCTCGAAGCGGTTCTCGCCATGGAACGCCACTGCGCCACCGCCGCCGCGGGTCACGACCACCAGGGCCGGTCCGCCGGCTGCCCAGCGGGCCGCCACGGCCTCATAGGGCTCGTCCGGCACCAGCCATTCGAGATCCTCGTCGCTGACCTTAACGACGTCGGACAACGCCACGAGCCGTTCGACCTTCGCCAGGGTGAGGGCCGGGGCCTCCATGATCGCCGGGCGCGCATTGGGGTCATAGGAGACCGTGGCCCCCGCGGCGCGCAGACGTTCCACGAGCGCATGGACCTTGTCGGCCGCGGGCTCCAGCACCGCGGCGATCGAGCCGAGGTGGACGTGCCCCACATCGGTCAGCGCCGGCTCCTCCGGAATGTCCCACAGGATGTCGAAGACGTACTGTGCGCCACCGTCCTCGCCGAGGATCGCCGTCGCTGAGGAGGTGCGTGCCGCACCCGCACTGCCGGGAACCACGCGGACGTCCGAGGCCTCGAGCCACTCGGTGATGCGGCGGCCAGCCTCGTCTGCCCCGATCCACGTCAGCAGCTCGGGGTCGCGTCCCAGGCGGCCCAGGGTGATCGCGACATTGGCGAGGCTACCCCCGGGGACCTCGTCGACCGTCCCGTCCAAACGGTGCACGGCGTCGATGAGGGCCTCACCGATCACTGCGACCGATCCGGTTGCGCTCATTCGAGCAGTCCCTGGGCGAGCGCGGTGGACAGCGCGGGAGTCAGCGGCAGCCGGGGGATCAACGTGCTCTGGAACGCGTGGTAGATGTCCGGCTTGCCGGGCCACACCAGACCTGCCGGCTGGTTGTCGGCGTCGAGCTCGTGGAACCAGGAGCCATGCTCGTGGTCGATCAGCGAGGTCGAGGTGTAGTCCCACCACCGGGCGTACAAGTCGGCGTAGCGCTGCTCTCCCGTGCGGTGCCACAGTGCCGCGGCCGCTCCGATGGCCTCGGCGGCGACCCAGTGCATCCGGCCCCGGACGATCGGCGTGCCGTCCCAGTCGGTCGTGTACACGAAGCCCGGCTTGCCGTCGACGTCCCAGCCTCCCTCGGCCGAGCTCTCGAACAGGCGCCGAGCCCCGTCGAACAGGCCCGCCGCATCCGCATCGAGACCACGGGCGAGCAGTGCCGCCTCCAGGTGCAGGATCAGCCGGGACCATTCGAGACCGTGCCCGATGGTCACGCCGTAGGGCTTGAACTGGTCATCGCGACG
>JAATES010000390.1 GCA_015655615.1 Actinomycetales bacterium | reverse complement strand
GCGCGCTGAAGCTGCTGGCCAAGGAGCTGGAGGTTCCGCTCATCGCCATCTCACAGCTGAACCGTGGCCCCGAGCAGCGAACGGACAAGAAGCCGCAGATGAGCGACCTCCGTGAGAGTGGGTCCATCGAGCAGGATGCCGACATGGTGATTCTGCTGCACCGCGAGGACGCATACGAGCGGGAGTCCCCGCGCGCCGGTGAGGCGGATCTGATCATCGCCAAGCACCGTAACGGTCCGACCTCCACCATCACGGTGGCATTCCAGGGCGGATACTCCCGCTTCGTCGACATGCCGCACGATTCCGGTTACGGCGGTTAGGGCGACTACTTCCCAGCGGGGGCGGCTGCGCGGTAGCTGTAGGCCGAGATCGCCTCCTGGAGCACGGCCGTGTCTGCATCGGTCCAGCCGTCTGGCGCGCTGATGTCGGCGAATCCGGCACTGTACTCCGCCCCGTAATGGTGCCCGGCACCGCTGGGGACGTCGGAGGCGCCGGCAAAGAACAGATCGGCTGTGACCTGCCAGAAGGTCACCACCGGGAACCAGATCGATGACGAGGCCACGTCGTTCGCCCGAGTCTCCCGGAGCCAGTCCGGCTTGCTCCAGATCAGGTCCGGCGACCACCACACGACACCGTCGGATCCATGCTGGGCGAAGACCGTGCGCGGCGGGGCCCACGTGCTGGTGTCCGCAGGGGAGACCTCCGATGGGCCGAAGGCGGACGTCAGGAACCGCAGCTGCGAGCCTTGCCGGTAGATCGGTGCGACCTCCGGCGTCCCGGCGTCCCGGGCGGCTGTCACCTCGCGCCAGAGCCCGGTGAAGTTCGGGGTGCCGACGAACAAGGCCCCATCGGTGCGCAGGGAGAGGTCCTGCGGTCCGCTGAAGACTGATTGCATGCCATAGGACCCCAGGGACAGCCCGGCGACGTAGAGCCGGGGCCGGGTTGCGGCGGGCTCTTGCGCCCACCGGTCGTAGACGGCATCGAACAGCGCCTCGCTGCCGATCGCAGGTTGCACCCGGTCACCGATGAAGCTCAGCCAGCTGGGCAGATTCGAATACTGCATCGCCGCGATCGCGGTATCGCCACCGTGCATGAGCTCGAAGGAGTCGACCATCGACCGGTCGACCCATCCGGTTCCGGTGGACGAGACCACTAGCAGGTCCTTGCGACTCCAGGCATCGGTGCGGTCGAGTTCCGCCACGACGGCGGCGGCTGTCGCCTCGGGCCCGCCATCCAGCCCGGAGTACACCCGGATCGGCTCTGGGGCGAGGGCCGGGACCGACGGTGCGAGAGCCGCTGCCGACGGCAGGGTCGCGGTGAATGCGGAGATGTCGGCGGCCGTGGGCCCGCCGGTGACGAATCGTCGCCCCTCTCTTCCCAGTGATTCCCAGCTCTCGGACGAGTGTGGCGACCCGGATCGTTCCGCCAGAGTCGGTGCCTCGAGCCCTGGGTCGAAGGAGGCCGTAGCGGCCGCGAACGAGGCGTTCAGCCCCCGCAGCACGCCATCCCAGATGACACCGGAGAAGATGCCCCAGGTCAGCCCACTCACCACGACGACGGCCACCACTTTGGCGACCTGGACGGGAATGACTCGGGCCAGAAACCGGGTGAGCGTGCGTGTCAGCCGGGTGAGCCAGCGGAAGAGCCCGAGTACGGGCACGGTGACGATCACGGCGAGGACGGGGACGATGATCACGCCCCAGGCGCCCCCCGCGCTCAGCGGCGCAACGCCCAGTGCGGCGCGCGACTCCTGTTGCCAGCCCACGGCCAGGTACAGCGTGAGGGCGATGGACACCGCAGTCGCAGCCAGCAGGACCCAGCGCAGGGTACGGCGCACCCGGGCTGTGAGGAGCCCGCGGAAGTCGAAGGTCTTGGCCGCCCAACCGAGGAAGGTCCCTATGCCATAGCCGCTGAGCGCGCATAACCCGGTGAGGACCCCTTGCACGACCCAGGATCGGGGCAGGAGTGACGGCGTGAGCGACATCGAGGCAAAGAGTGCCGCACCTGCCAGTCCCCCGGTCGTGAGCGTACGGATATAGGCGCGTATCCGGCCCGCAGGCGGTGGATCGATGGTCAAGGGACGCTCCTGGAGAAAGGACATGCCGCGCGGCGAAGTGCCTTGCTGATCGTAATCGGGCGAGCTCACGCGAGTCGACGTGACCCCGGTCGTCAGTTCTGAGGGAAGAGACAGCGGGCGGGAGCTGTTGACAGGATGTGACCACTGACCAATCGATACATCAGCGGGCTGCTGCCCCTTCTGTGACAGGCGAAGAGATCGCCTCCGACATCCGCTCGCGGCCCATCACGGTCGACGTGTGGTCAGACATCGCCTGCCCATGGTGCTACGTGGGGAAGCGGCGCTTCGAACAGGGGGTGCGTGACTCCGGTGTTCCGGTGGAGGTCCGGTATCACTCCTTCGAGCTGGACCCGCAGGCCGCGCTTGCCGACGGCCGCACCGAGGCCGATGCCCTGGCGTTGAAGTTCGGCTCTCATGAGCAGGCGCACCAGCTCCTGGCGCAGATGACGGAGGTCGCCGCCAGCGAGGGTCTGGAGTACCACTTCGAGGAGGCCGTCCCGACCAACACGGTCTCAGCCCACCGCCTGCTCCAGCATGCGTTGACCGCGGGGGGTCCGGCGGTGCAGGTGTCCGTCGCGGAGGGCCTCTTCCGGGCGCACTTCACGCAGGGAAGGGACGTCGGGGATGTCGAGGTCCTCGTCGCCCTTGCCGAGCAGGCAGGCCTCGACGCCGGGGCAGCGCGGACGGCACTCTCCGACCCCGCCACCTTGGCCGCAGTGCGCTCGGATGAGGCCGAGGCAGAACGGCTCGCGATTCGTGGTGTGCCGTTCTACGTGGTGGAGGGGCAATACGCCATCAACGGCGCACAGGGTGCGGGAGTGTTCGAGTCTGCGCTGCGCCGTGTCGTTGAGGAGCAGCGCTCGGCGGCAGCGCGATGAGCGTCGCGTCGGACTCCCGTGGCGACGGATCCGCGGCCGTGGCGGCACAGGGCGCGAGCGGGCAGGTCCCTACGACCACACGTCTGAGCTTTACTGCGACATGGCCAGCGCGGGGGATTCTCGAGGCCTGGGGAGGCCCGGAGGCGGGACCGAGCTGTGCCGATGGAAGCTGCGCCGTGCCAGGCTAGCCCGGCACGGCGGCTCAAGCGACAATGGAGACATGAACACACCACGTCTTGCCCTGGTCGGTTACGGCGGAGCCGGGCGTGGTATCCACTCGCGACTCATCCAGGCGGCCGGACTCGAGGTCACGTCCGTGGTGGTGCGCAATCCGCAGCGGCGGG
>JAATES010000353.1 GCA_015655615.1 Actinomycetales bacterium | reverse complement strand
GCGGCACCCTGGTCGTCTACGGCGGCGCCAGCGGGCCTACCCCCGCGCTCGACCTGTCCCGCCTGAGCATCGGGGGGTCACTGTCGGTGGTAGCGCCGATGGTCGTCCATTACGCCCGCACCCCCGAGGAGCTCCGCGGCCACACCGCCGATCTGTTCGCCTGGGTCGGCGACGGGCGGCTCGCCGTGAACATCGGCGCTCGCTATCCCGTCGCCCAGGCCGCCGACGCCATCACCGCACTGACCTCGCGGACCAGCTCCGGAAAGATCCTCCTGACCCACTGAACCTCCCGATGGGCAGCACCAGTGAGCAGCAGGACGTGCTCGACCGCCGACCCCTGGAAAAGACCCGGCAGAGGAAAACGGACAGAGAATTCGACAGCATCGTCGTTGGCGCGAACTCGCGGCAAGGGATGCGATCGGCGCGGTCTTCTTCGTCAGCGGCGGCCGCGGTGAGCGATGGGCTGTCCGACCGGCCCCGCACTACAGTTCAGCATGCGCTGTATGGTTCAGCACACGCTGACTCTTGGTTCGCGTTTGGATGTGAGGCACCGATTGGGCCGGGCTATGGCAGACCCCACTCGGTCACGGATTCTGATGACGCTCCTGGAACGCCCGGCCTACCCGGCTGAGTTGGCGCGCGACCTGAGACTCACGCGGCCGAATGTGTCGAACCACCTGACCTGCCTGCGGGACTGCGGGATCGTGGTGGCGGAGCCGGAGGGGTGCCAGACGCGATACGAGATCGCCGACCCGCACCTGTCTTGTGCGCTCAACGCACCGGTCGAGGTGACGCTGGCCGTGGACGAGAGCGCACCGTGCCCGGCGCGCTGCGCAAGTTGTTCACCAAGGGCAAGCTCGGTATCGGGTTGCTGATGACGATCAGCGCGGCGGGTGCCGTCATCCTCGGCTTCGTCGAGGAGGCGGCAGCGCTGGCCTTCCTCTACTCCGTCGCGGAGGCGCTGGAGGACAGGACGTGTTGGTGGTGCGGCCCGGCGAGCGCATAGCGACCGATGGCATCGTGTGCGAGGGCCGCAGCAGCCTGGACACGTCCGCGATCACAGGTGAGTCGATCCCGGTCGAAGTCGCCCCGGGCGACGAGGTCTCCGCCGGCTCGATCACCGTCGCTGGGGCGCTGACGGTTGAGGCGACGGCTGCTGGGGCGGACAACTCGCTGACGACGATCGTAGAACTGGTCGAGCAGGCACAAGCGGACAAGGGTGAGCGCGCCAGCCTGGCCGACCGCATTGCCCGCCCCCTGGTGCCCGGCGTCGTCGTGCTCGCCATGCTCGTCGTCCTCGTCGGATCACTCCTCGGCGATCCGGAGCTGTGGATCGTCCGCGCACTGGTTGTCCTCGTGGCTGCGTCCCCGTGTGCGCTTGCGATTGCGGTCCCCCTCACCGGCGACAGCGCCCGTACGGCCCGTGCGATCGCAGCACAGGCAGGGATCGAGGACGTATGTGCCGAGCTTCGCCCGGAGGACAAGGCCGCCGCAGTTGCCGCACTCGCCTACGAGCGCCCGACCGCCATGATCGGCGACGGCATCAACGACTCCCCCGCCCTCGCTGCGGCCGACATCGGCATCGCGATGGGGATCACCGGGTCCGACGCCGCGATCGAGTCCGCCGACGTCGTCTTCACCGGCCATGACTTGCGGCTGATCCCGCAAGCGTTCGATCACGCACGGCGCGGCCGGACCATCATCAACCAGAACATCGTTCTCTCGCTCCTGATCATCACCGCGCTCCTGCCGCTTGCCGTCATCGGCGTTCTGGGACTCGCCGCTGTGGTGCTTGTGCATGAGGCGGCAGAGGTGAGTGTCATTCTGAATGGCCTCCGCGCCGCAGATCCGCTTGGGCGGGGCATGGAGGCGGGCGGAGAGGTCGCCGGACCCCCACGCGGCGAATCGTTCCGCCCGGAGGGCGCGTTGGTGGCCGCGCAGGGTGGTGAGCGGCGCTGGTTCCCGCCGCAACTGGTCACCGGCTGAATCAACCCGGCACGCTCGTAGTGGGGTCGACCAGGAGCAGCTCCGGTGTCCAGCGATGCTGATGGCAGTGCCTGAGCGTCATCCGTGTCGTTCAGCCAGGGTCGAGGCGACGTCGCGGATCAGGTGACGAGCCTCAGGAGGGTCGAGTATGCGGATGTGCTCGGCGAACTGGAGGAGCTGGCGTACTCCGCCGACGTCCGCGTATCCGATCTTGATGGTGAGCAGGCCAGGTTGCGTGGCGGCACCGACGGCGAGGAGCCTGGTGCCGAGGATGCGCTCGGCAAGGTCGCGGCGGTCAGCGGCCAGTTCCGCGGTGACGACCACCTGCCTGCCGGATTCAAGCCGGTCCGCGAGGTCGTGCGCCAGACCGTCGAGGCGGACACCTTCGCGCAAACGCCGCGGATCCTCGCTGAGCACCCATCGCTCCAGCCGGGCCACCGAATAGAGGCGCGGGCGCCCCGCCTCGTCGGCCACGAGGTACCAGCGCCCCGCGCGCAACAGGAGTCCGTATGGATCGACCGTTCGACGGCTCACCTCCAGCCGCCCGCTGGCGCGGTAGTGGATGTGCAGGCGGTGACCCGTGCGGATACCTGCAGCGAGTGCGGCGACATCGAGCTCTGGAGCCGGGTCGAACCATCCTCGGTTGTCTACCGTGACGATCTCGGCCAGCGAGAGCGGAGGCCGGGCCTCGCCGTGCACGG
>JAATES010000388.1 GCA_015655615.1 Actinomycetales bacterium | reverse complement strand
GGCCGAGCTCGTCGCGTTGGAGGGTGTTGAGGTAGCCGACGGGTGCCTTGGTCGGGGTGCCGCCGGTCATCGCTTTCTGGGTCATGCCTTTGACGACTTCGGTGGCGAGGTTACGGGAGTAGAACTCCGCGATGGTCGACATAATCCCGTGCAGCAGCATCCCGGACGGGGTTTCGTCGATGTTCTCGGTGGCTGAGACAAGGGTGACGCCTGCTTCTTGGAGGGCGTAGTGGATCGCGACGTCATCGGCGCGGTTGCGGGCGAGGCGGTCGACTTTGTGGACGATGCAGTACTTCACCTGGTGGGCTTTGACGTACCGGATCATGTCTTGCAGCGCGGGCCGGTCGGCTTTCTTCGCGGACTCGCCCGCGTCGACGAACTCTTCCACGATGGTCGCGCCGATCTGTTCAGCCTTGTCCTGGTTCGCGGCGCGCTGCGCGGGGATCGAGTACCCCTCGTCCTGTCCGCCCTTCTCCGCCTGCTCCTTCGTGGACACCCGCAGATAGGACACCGCCTGGGCGAGGTCACGCGCGGGCAACGGCAGACCGGAAGGATCATGGGGTGGGGTGAGTGCGGCCTGAACAGACATCAGGGGTCCTCTCGAAGTTAACAGGCAAATGAAACGATCGGCCCGAGAACCAGAGGGTGCTGGTGGCGCGTGCGTGACTTCGAGATTCACGAACCCCAGGGCGGGGTTCGCGGCCGCATTCCCCTTCGCCTGTGGCGTGATGCCTAGCTGGGGTCCGCCCTTGTTTTGATACGCGCCCCGGCTGGGTCTGCTGGTGTCGGGGCGTGGCTTGGATGTTACCTTGGCGCACCGGTGTTCTACCGGTGCACCGGGGGTTTCAGCGAGGACGGCGCGGCGGTGTTCGCGCGCGCGGTGCGGGCGTCGGCGACGCGTTGCAGAGCGAGCCGGATGAACATCTCCGCCAGCTTGTCCACATCCGGCTCGTCACGATGCACCGCCCGGACACTCAGGCGTCGTTCGTCCCGGGGCACATAGTCCGTATTCCGCCGATACGGACGCCTCGCACGTGCCATCAGCGACCCCTTTCGTCGGAGATCACACTGCGAATCGTCGCGTCCTGCTCCTCACGACGCGCAGCAACCTGCTCGGCGACGAATGCGAGGAAGTCGTCCGTGCGCGCCGCAACGGGGCGTTCCGTGGTGTCGGGCTCGGTCCAGTCCTCGGCCTCGCCGCCGGGCCAGGCCGTGACCCTCGTGGGGCGGTCGCGGTCGAGGCGGGTGCCGGAGATCGTGACCCAGTCCCGCAACCGCTCCCGCGCAAGGCTGAAGTCGTGGTGCCAGGCGAGAGCCTGATTGCCCTTCGCCTGGGGGTCGAAGCAGAACAACCAGTGCTGTCGCAGCGCGGACAGCTCCCACAGGAGTTCAGGGTGGTGGTGCCACATCGGCGGCACCACTTGGGCGGGGAGACCGTAGGTGTGGCGGAGCCAATCGACCCACCCGTTGAGCTCGAGGAGCTCTGCTTCGAGGTCGGCGGGTGGGAGGGTGCGCCAGTTGATCGGACGCGCCACCGCAGTGAGCGACTTCGCCAGGTCCGCCTGGAACGTCTGCTTCGCGAACGCTCTGGCTTTCTCGGCGACGGCGGCGGGAAGCCCAGAAAGGTCGATCCCGTCGAAGTAGGGCCCCTGCACAATCGGATCCGAACCTGACGGATCGGTATCGGGATCGGGCAGGTCGGGTGGTGTGGGGTTGTCGGTGGTCATCTGAAAGCTCCCAGTACATGGCGAGAAAGAAGAAGGAGAGCCGCGGAGGACGCGGCGAAGCGAAGGCGGGTGCGGCGGCCAGGTAGAGATGGGGGCTGGTCGCCGCACCCGCGGCTATCGGGCGACCGCCTCGCGCTGCGCAGACGCAGCGCTCGTCGCCGCCGGTGGCTCCGGGTCGAGCTGTGCCTCTCGCTCGGCGAGAGCCTGCTGCATCTGTTCCCGCACGGGAGTCTCCTGCTGCACGGTGTCGCGTTCGGGCGGGGTGCGGTCCACGTCGTAGCGGGTGATGTTGTTGTCGTGCCCGACACGGGCGGCGATGAACTGTTCCCGCTCGACCTCGGCCCCATCGACGGTCTGCGTGTAGGTGCGAGTCTCACCCTCGGCGATGAACGCGTCACCCTTCTGAAACTGGGCGTGCGCGCGTTCGGCGGACTTGCGGAACATCACCAGGTCCGTGAACGTC
>JAATES010000039.1 GCA_015655615.1 Actinomycetales bacterium | reverse complement strand
GTCCCGCTCGAAGGAGAGCCGGACGGGGTCCCGGTGCCGCTGGACGGAGTCCCCGACGACGTACCCCCCGAGGACGAGCCGCCGGAGGATGAGCCGCCGGAGGATGAGCCGTCAGAGGAGGTTCCGGCCTTCGCTGCTGCGGTCGCTAGCTTGTCCGCAGCAGTCCGCAGCGCGGTCACCTTCGCATCCAGAGTCTCCACGTCATCAAGCAGTGCCTGCTGAGCCGTGTCGACCTCGCTCTGATTGTCGCCGGTGGCCACGATCGCGTCCTGGCAAGCCGTCAGCAGGCTTGCCATCTCACCATCGTCGTTGCCATCACTATCGTCGCCCGCTTCCGAGTCCTCATCATCCGCCGCCTGCAACGCCGCCAGGAAGGAGGCGCAGGCGCCCGCATCCCCATTGGAGTCGGCGAGGGTCTCCGCGCTGGCCGTCAGCGCATCGGTGACCACGTCGTACTGCGCGAGGAGAGCGTCCTGTGCGTCTTTCACCGCCTGCTGAGCGGTGGCGAAGGCCTTCTGTGCCGCCGTCAGGTCCGCACTCGCCGTCGAACTCGACGAGGCCACCGCTGTAGCCGTCGTCGTGACCGCCGACGTCGATGACGACGAGGTCACATAGACCGCAGAGGTCGTCGTCGGAGTGCTCGCAGTCGAGTATGCGGCTGCCTCGGCCGAGGTCGAGGAGGAACTGCTTGACGAGGTGGTGGTCGAGCTGTCCGATGACGAGGACAACGACTGGGCATCGAGGTCGTCGGACAGGGTCTGCTTCGCAGTGGCCAGCGCCTCCTCCGCCTCATCGACCGCATCCTCGAGTTCGTCGGCATCCAACGTCGCCAGGAGGTCGCCTGCAGTCACCGAGTCACCGACCGCCACCTTGATCGAGTCGACCGTCCCCGCCGTACTGAAGGACGCATCGGACCGCGCCGCGGACGCGAGGGTTCCGGTAGCGGCCACGGTCTGCGCCACGTCGCCACGAGTCACGGTCGTGGTCCGGTACTGATCGCCCGACTGACCTGTCATCGCGACGGCGACGCCGCCGACGGCCAGCAATGCCACCAGCGCCACGCCGCTGGCGACTAGCCTGCGCCGCCGGACCCGGATGCGACGTCGCTCCTTGGGGGAGAGCTCCGCTGCCAGCTTGCTCATGATTGCGCCGCCGGCTGGCTGGCGTCGCTCTGTGACGAGCTCGACGCGCCGTCGGGCCGGGATCCGCCGCCGCCGGGCCCACCGGACCGGCTCGTGCAGCCGGAGTCACCGGGCTCGCTCACGGTGATCGACGTGGCCGCCAGAGATCCGGAGTCGTCCTGCTCGCCGCGGGCCGTCATGCACTGGCCGACCACCACGGCATCCGCAGTCGCCTCCTTGGTCGTGGTGTAGGTGGTCTCATCTGACACGGTGAAGGTACTGGTCGTGGTGGTAGGCGTGGCAGAGCTCGCGTCTGCCGAAGGGTCACTGGATGCGGTCGCATCGGCGCTGCCACCGGCCGCCCGGTCACCGAAGGACACCCCCTCGACCGTGACCGTCTTCCCATCGACCGCGGTCACCAGACCTGTGGTGATTCCGCCTCCCGCGCCCGCTCCGCCTGAGGGCATGTCGGTTGATGCGCCGCTCGGTGCGGAGCCCGTCGGGGTACCGCCCGATCCGGCATCGCTGGGAGCGTCACTCGGCGCACCACTCCCGGTCGGTCGAGTGCCACCACCTGAACCTCCACCGAATCCACCGCCCGACATCGTGCATTCGCCGTCGACCGCAGCAGTCACCGACACCGAGGTGGCCGCCGCGTCGTCGGAGGAGCCGGAGCGGGCAACGACGCAGGCGCCCACGGTCACGTCGGCCACCGTGCCCGCCACCTGCGCGCTGAACGTGGTCGTCTTGCTCCAGGTGACCGCGGTCTGCGAATCAGAATCCTGCACCTGAGCAGTCGAATCCCCCACCGAGGCGATCTCGCCGGAGACACCAGGCGTGGCACCGCCGCCGGCCGCGCTCTGATCGGGCGCGCCGGAGGCGGAGCTGGCCGCCGCTGCAGGAGCAGACGTGGTGGAACCGGAATCATTGCCGCAGCCAGCCAGCGCCAGCGCGCCGACCAGCAGCAGGGAACAGGCCACCGGCCGCATCCGGCGTCCAGGGGCCCTGCGGGATGCGGTACGCGGCCCCGCAGGACGGCGGGGTGAGGTCTGAGACATGAGTGACCTTTCAGTCGAAGTGAGACAAGGAGAAGTGGGAGCCGGGCGAGTGGAGGGCACCATGTCGCGCCTACTCGGTCCGCAGCGCATCGATGGGAGCGAGCCGGGCAGCTCGCACGGCCGGGTACACCCCGAAGATCAGGCCGATGGCCAGCGCTATGCCGATCGAACCGACCACGGCCAGATTCGAGATGACGATCGACGAGTCCAGCAACCGCGGCAGAAGCTTGGCACCGGCGATGCCCAGCCCTGCCCCGATCAATCCACCAGCCAGGCCGAGGATGGAGGCCTCCGTCAGGAACTGCCTGCGGATCGCGCCCGGAGGGGCACCCAGTGCCTTGCGGAGCCCGATCTCGCGGGTCCGCTCGGTCACCGAGACCAGCATGATGTTCATCACGCCGATCCCTCCCACCAGCAATGAGAGACCGGCGACGCCCGCCAGCAGCACGGTCAGGGTGCGATACACCGAGGTCGCCGTGCTCACCAGGGAGTCCTGGGAACTGATCGAGAAGTCCGCGTTGTCGCTGTCGGTCACCCCATGCAGGTTCAGCAGGAGCTGCTGCGCCTCCTGATAGGCCGCTGAGATCTGATCCGTGCTGGCCGCCTTCACATAGACGGTGCTCACCGTGTTGCGAGTGGACCCGCCGACCAGCAGGTTCGACATCGTGGACATGGGCACCACGGCGATGTCATCGAGGTCGCTGGTGGAGTTCGATCCCTCGGAGGCCAGGACGCCGGTCACGGTGAACGTCTGATCGGAGATGACCACGGACTGACCGACCACGTTCGTGGTGCCGAAGAGCTCAGTCGCCGTGGTGGCGCCCAGCATGAGGTCCGTGCTGCTGTCCTGGTCGATGGCCGAGCCGAGGGCCACCTCCCGGGAACGCACTTGCAGCCAGTCGGAGGTGACCCCGACGACGGTGGTGGTCCAGTTCGTGTCACCGGCCTCGAGCGAGAGCGACGACTCCTTCTCCGCGGCCACGGCCTCGATGTCAGGAGCGGCAACGGCTGACGCCAACGCCTCGGCATCGGAGATCGTCAAGGTCGCAGCACTCCCGAATCCGCCGCGCACCCCGGAGGTGCTCGTGGTGGATCCCGGGGTCACGATCAGCAGATTGGAACCGAGCGAGGTGATATCGGCGCTGACGTCCTTCTGCGTGCCCAGCCCCAGGCCCACCGTGAGGATGACTGCGGCGATGCCGATGAGGATGCCCAGGACGGTCAACAGGGACCGCATGGTGTGCGAGCGAATGGCGTGCCATGCGGTTGACAGGGTCTCCGACCAGGTCATCGCGGGTCACCTCCCTCTCGCTCCGGACGGCGCACCGCGGCGCCCCCCAGCGGGTTGACCTCATCAGAGCGGATCAGTCCGTCGTGGACCCGCACGATGCGGGCAGCGCGTTCCGCAACCTCAAGCTCATGGGTGATCAGGACGACCGTGCGGCCTTGCTCATGGAGCTCGTCGAAGAGGTTCAGGACGTCGTTCGTCGAGGAGCTGTCGAGGTTTCCCGTGGGCTCGTCCGCCAGGATCAGGGCGGGCTCGCCGACCAGTGCCCGGGCCACTGCCACCCGCTGCTGCTGGCCACCGGAGAGCTGCCCTGGCTTGTTGTTCCTGCGGTCCGCGAGCCCGACTCGCTCCAGTGCCAGTGCCGCGCGCTCCTTGCGCTCCGCGCGGGGCACCTTGCGGTACACCAGAGGAAGCTCGACGTTGCGTTGAGCGTTCAGGGAGGCCAGTAGGTGGAACTGCTAGAACACGAAGCCGATCTCCTCGTTGCGCATTGCGGCGAGATCGACCTCATCGAGGTCGTGAACCGGATGCC
>JAATES010000341.1 GCA_015655615.1 Actinomycetales bacterium | reverse complement strand
GCGGGACAGCAGGACGCCGTCCCCGCTCAGTGAGACCGCACCCGATCTGCGCAGTTCGGCGTCCGGTGCCAGCGCCCGCCAGGCGAGGCCGTCGCTCGTGGGCACCTGGGCGATCTCGAGGGCGAGGGCTGCGGTGGGGCGGGCCGCTCCGTCACCACCGGTGAGGACCCCCATGAGGGTGTAGGCCGCGGGGTGGATCTCGGCCAGCAGCCCGGCTCCCAGCAGCCGGCGCTGCACGGAGTCCAACGCCAGGCGCGTCGCCAGGACGTCGTATCGCTCACGGTAGGGATCGAGGCCACCGGTCGCCAGGTCCCCGCGGAACGCCTCGTAGGCGGCCGCGGCGGCTGCGGGGGCCTGCCACCGGTTGCGGGTCCGCAGGTCGTAGGCCGCGAGCAGGCCTGCGGCGAGGTCGTCGAGGAGGCGCGTCATGACACCTGGGTGCGCACGGCCCCCGGACTGACGACTTGGACCACCCCGCCGTAGGCGCACTGGCAGGTGGCTCCCAGTGCCAGTGCCGGACGGCCGCCGAAGGTCGTCCGGGCGGCCGGATTCAGCCAGACGCCGGTCGTCATGGGCAGGCACGGCATCGGCGTCAGGACGCCCAGGGCTGCGGCGGTGGCGGCCGCGACGGTGGGGTTGGCCATGCTCATGCACATGCCGAAGCTGGGGATGTTGACCATCGGCGCGCCATCGGACATCGTGGCGGCCGGTTTTCCCTCGATCATGACGCGGGGAGTCGGCAACGCGACCAGAGTCGCGGGCGCCGCTCCGAACGGACACACGAGCATGGCGCCGGTGACGGCGACGGGCTTTCCCATGAGTGGACCTCCTTGGATCGCTACCAGGTGGTGTTCTTGACGGACTGCGTCAGCTTCGCGCCGGTGGTGGTGATGAAGCAGACGACGTTGCGGTCTGCGTTCTGCTCCCAACCGCGGGTGGATGGCAGCAGATAGGTGAAGTAGAGCGTCGAGTCGCGGTAGTCGACACCGACGTAGTCGGCGAAGGCTGCCGCGCATGCGCCGTCGGCGAAGGATTTCAGGGCGTCGTCGCCGGGGAACGTCGTAGCCGTGCTGGACGTCGCCGGGTCGGTGAAGGGCAGCAGGGCGAAGACCTCCTGCTGGTGTTCGACCGTGCAGTCCACCCTGGTGATCTTCGTCATCTCGACCGAGACGTCCTCGGGAGTCAGCGTGCAGTCGCCCACCTTGAGATCGAAGACCGACACGGACGATCCCGGACCGTTGTCCCGCCACCACAGCAGCGAGCACCCCGAGGTGGTCAGCAGGACCATGGCCGCTGCCGCCAACCCGAGGACTGAGCGCAGGCGGGGCAGATGGGTCCACGATTTCACAGGTTCACGCTACCGATTCGGCGGTGCCGGCGAATCAGTAGTTGATGCGCAAGTTCGCGGACGGCCGGGGCTGCCGGGACCCCTCAGACGAGGGGTCCCCAGCCGGGTCTCAGTCGAGGTCGAGGATCACCGGCACATGGTCGGATGCGCCCTTGCCCTTGCGCTCGTCCCGCAGGATCGTGACGCCGGTGGTGCGCTCGCGGAGTGCGGGGGAGCCGTAGGCGAAGTCGATCCGCATGCCCTCGTTGCGGGGAAACCGGAGCTGCTGGTAGTCCCAATAGGTATAGGAATGCTCCGCCGGAATCAGCTCGCGGGTGATCTCGGTGTACCCGGCGGTCTCCAGGGCGCTGAACGCGGCTCGCTCGGGCGGGGTCAGGTGGGTCTTCCCGGCGAAGAACCCGGGGTCCCACACGTCGGTGTCCAGCGGCGCGACGTTCCAGTCGCCCACCAGAACGATGGGCGCGCTGGCATCCGCGGACAGCCACTGGGCGGCGTCGTCCCGCAGCGCGGCGAGCCAGTCGAGCTTGTAGGCGTAGTGCGGGTGGCCGACGTCGCGGCCATTGGGAACGTAGAGGCTCCACACCCGCACGCCCCCGCAGGTCGCACCGATGGCGCGAGCCTCGATGGCGGGGGGCTCGCCGTATCCGGGCTGGTTCGCAAAGCTCGTGGCGACGTCCTCGAGCCCGACGCGGGAGACGATCGCGACGCCGTTCCACTGGTTCAGGCCGGTGTGCGCGACCTCGTAGCCCGCCTCGAGAAAGGGCGCGACCGGGAACATCGCGTCTTTGACCTTGGTCTCCTGCAGGGCGAGGACGTCGAGGTCCTCGCGGGTCAGCAGATCGACGGCGCGGTCGACGCGTGACCGCACCGAATTGATGTTCCAGGTCGCCAGGCGCATCATCCGAGCGTAGCGGCATCACGACCGCCCCGCCGGTGGCCATCAGGCCTCGATGGCCGGAACGCCGAGCTCCCCGGCCGGATCGGGCGAGTGCCCGTAAGGTGAGCATATGGGTACCGCACTGATCACCGGCGCAAGTTCAGGATTGGGTCTGGAGTACGCCTGGCAGTTGGCCACGGCCAAGCACGATCTGGTCCTGGTCGCTCGCAACGCACACCGGCTGGAGCTGGTCGCCGATCAGCTACGCCAGGTCGCAGGGGTGCACGTCGAGGTGCTCGCCGCAGACCTCAGCGACCCGGAACAGCTTGAGACGGTCGCGGAGCGGCTCCGCGTCGGCACGATCACTGCGCAGACCACCGCCACCGAACAGTTCGCCGGCCCGCGGGCGCCAGTGGGCCTGCTCGTGAACAACGCGGGCTACGCGCTGAACCGTCCGTTCGTCGGCGGCGATGTCGCCACCGAACTGCAGTCGCTGGACGTCCTGGTCCGGGCCGTGCTCGTGCTCTCCCACGCCGGTGCCGGGCAGATGGTCTCGCGGGGGCGCGGGGCGATCTTGAACGTTTCCTCCGTGGCTGCGCTGATGGCGGGTGGCACCTATTCCGCCCATAAGATCTGGGTGAGGACCTTCACGGAATCCCTTGCCGTCGAGTTGCAGGGCACGGGCGTCACCGCGACGGTGGTCGCTCCGGGGCTCACGCGCACCGAATTCCATGCGCGGGCGCAGATCGACGGGTCAGGCTACCCGGAGCTCGCCTGGCTCAACCCGAATGAGGTGGTGACGCAGTCACTCAATGCCGTCCGGCGCGGGCAGGTACTCGTGACGCCGTCGTGGCGCTACCAGCTTGCGACCGGGACGCTACGGGTGTTGCCCCGGTGGGCGGTGCGCGCCATCGGTTCCGTGGGAGTGCACGGGGGCGAGTGAGGGCAGGCGCATTGCGCGGAGGCCAGGGCGGAACGTCACGCCGGTAAGTCTCGCTATTGTGGCCCTGTGACGAACTCCGCCTTCTCTCCCACTCCGCGCGAGCAGCTTCTCGCGCTCATCAAAGAACTCGCCGTGGTGCATGGCAGGGTTGTCCTGGCCTCAGGAAAGGAGGCCGACTACTACGTCGACCTGCGCCGGGTCACGCTGCACCACCGAGCCGCGCCCTTGGTCGGGCATGTGCTCCTTGATGCGCTGGAAGAGGCGGGATTCTCCACCGCCGACGTGGACGCGGTCGGAGGGCTGACGATGGGGGCCGATCCGGTCGCCCTGGCCTTGGTGCATGCGGCGGCGTCGCGCGGACAGGATCTCGACGCCTTCGTCGTCCGCAAGGAAGGCAAGTCCCACGGGCTTCAGCGGCGTATCGAGGGCCCCGATGTCGCCGGTCGCAAGGTCATCGCCGTGGAAGACACCTCGACGACCGGCGGCTCTGTGCTGACAGCGGTGGCGGCGCTGCGGGAAGCGGGGGCAGAGGTGGTGGCCGTGGCCGTCATCGTCGACCGGGACACGGGCGCCAGGGAACGGATTGAGGCAGAGGGTTTGCCCTATTTATTCCTATATGGGTTGAATGACCTCAATCTGTCCTGAGAGACCCCGTAGAATCCCCGGACTTCAGTCGCTGCGAAAAAAATATGAGAAGTTCCTGTGTGAGATTTTCCGAAACCCGTTGTTGAACCTAGGATCATGTGTATCCAGGTTGCCGACTGAACGGGTGAAGCACTGTGACTATCAACTCGACGCGCGGTCTTGGTGGCAATCGGGGGGCTCGTGGCCTGGCTGCAGCAGTCGCGCTGGCAGCCCTGACCCTGACCACAGTGGTGGGCCCCTCGCCCGCGATCGCGGCGGATTTCTCCCCGGCACGCATCAGCCTCGACAAGTCCCCCACAGAGGCGGACGGCAAGGTCGTCCAGGTGGGTGAGGTCTTCGACTGGAAGCTCACCGTGGCCTGCGACTTCACCGACGACGCCTGCGTCAATGCGACCGTGGTGGATCACATTCCCAGCGATTTCGAGATCACCGGCGAGGTCACCGTCGACGGGGTGACGGACGTCACCCCGACGGTCAGCGGCAACACGATCACGGTCGTCTTCAGTCAGGCGCTGACCACCACGCAGGGCGCCGCCACCGGCCTCAAAGGCACTGCCACCATCTCTGTGCCGGTCCGCCTGGTCGATCTGGACTACCAGGACGACGGCAGAATCTTCGTCAACGAGGCGACGGCCACGGCGGCGAACTCCCCGGACGCGGTCGCCGAAGGCCAGGTCACCGCGTCGGTGGACCTCTCGCTCGAGGCCGGAGTGACCAAGTCCTATGCGCCGGAGAGCAACCTCGCGCTCGCGGGCGAGCAGACCACGGTGACGCTCACGGCCACGAACAACTCGAATTCCGAGGTCGGCACGCTCACGGTGCAGGATCCGGTGGACCCGGGCGCCACGCCGAACCCCTTCCAGTCTCCGCTGCAGCTCTCTGGCGACCCGGTGGTGACCTGGCCCTCGGGCGCGACGTCGGCCGTGTACTCGGTCTACGACGTGAGCAGCGGGACCTGGGTCGCTGCGGTCCCCGTCGATGCGCCCGGTGCCCTGACCACACCGGTGGGCGTCGCCCCCTCCGACATCGGCGGACTCAGGATCGTGTTCTCGTCCGCGACGGGCAGCATCGGCCGGGGTGCCTCCAGCACCGTAAGCGTCGACGTCCTCAACACCTCCGACGCCACCGGAATCACCGAGCCGACGCACTTCCCGAACACCGTGCGGGCCACGGTC
>JAATES010000149.1 GCA_015655615.1 Actinomycetales bacterium | reverse complement strand
GCGGTGAAGGTTCCGGCGCCCCCGGAACGCGAGGGCTCGACCGTCCGCCCGCCGAGGTACTGCGTGTAGTAGTCGCCCGAGCGAGCGATCATCACGGTGTGAATGGCGCCGGGAAGCGCTGTGAGCGTCACCGAGCCCCCGGCCGCCGTGGTGCCGATGTCGACGGGGTACCACAGCGACACGCCGGAGTAGTCCATGGGGGCCGCCAGGACCACCTGGGTTCCGGTGGGCACGCCGGGCAAGGTGAGATGCACATCGATCGCACCCGGGAGGGTCAGCGTGATTCCGGTCGTTCCTGCGGGAACGGTGATCTCACTGCGCAGGCTGCCCTGGTAGAAGAACTCGCCGACGGAGACCTCGTAGCATTGGCTGGCGAAGGCGTCGAAGCTGAACGAGCCGTCGGCCCCTGTGGTCGTGCCCGCAGTGTCGTCCGGTCCGGTCAGGTCGGTGTGCGTGGCGTCGCAGGTGACATTGTCGAAGGACACCGTTTTCCCGGAGGCCGGGGTGCCGTCGTGATTGCGCACGACGCCGCTGATGGTCTTGGTCTGACCCGGGAGAATGGCCGAGGCCGTCGTGGAGGTGGCGAGGCTCATCGTGCCGACCAGTGCGGCGGCGGTAGCGAAGACCAGGGCCCTGGTGAGGCGTCGGCCGCCTCGGGTGCGGAGGTGAGGGGCGGGGAGCATGAGGAATCCTTTTCGTGAGGTCGGGAAAGCTGTCAGTCGGTTGCGGGAGGTCGGAGGTCCGTCGGCCCGGGCGCACGGGGAATGGTCGTGGTGGATCATGGCTGGCAGTACACCCGGGCGTTCCCGATGACGAACTCCGGGTAGCCGAACCCGGAGCCCTGTGCGACGGTCGTCCTGGCCTGCAACCGCAAGGTGGTGATCGGGCCGTTGTGCGCCCAGGGCTCGGTGTCGCCCCTCTGATAGGTGCCGCCCTCGACGGCGACGCCGTTGACCAGGAGCGACGCCTCGATGCGGGTCAGGTCGGAGCCGGTGGCCGGACCTGCTGCCGGGCTCGCAAACCTGGTGCACTTCCCGGCGGGCAGCGTCCACTCCACAAAGGTGGTGACGTCGCCGGAGACCAGATGCCACAGGTTGAGAGATCCCTTGTAGGCGACTCCGGCCACGGTGCCGGTCGTACTGGCGCTGTTGGCGCCGTAGCTTGCGGTCGGCGCGAAGTAGAGGTAGTTGAGGTTCTGCAGGCCGAAGCCGTAGGGATTGTTGCCGAAGACGTTCTGTCCGCCAGAGGTGTAGGTGTACAGGTTGTACCAGGCCCACGAGTAGATGGTGCTCGATCGCGAGTCGCCGCCCAGATAGGCGACGCCGTCGTCGGTGGAGAGCCGGTAGGCGAAGTCGCCCCCGCCGTTGGTGTGGAAGACGAAGGAGAAGCGCCCGGTCTTCGCGATGTTCGCACCGACTCCGTTGACGTTCTTCCACTCCCATTGGAAGGTCGACGGGTTGTAGGTCCGCAGTTGCAGACGGACGTACCTGCCCTTGAGGTACTTGCTCACGGCACCTGAGACGGTGATGTTCCTGCCCTCGTCCACGTTGTTGCCGGCAGACAGCCCGCTGAACGTCACACCGGTGAAGGTGGCGGTGGCCTTGACGCTCTTCGCCTTGGACCGAGCAGCCTTGTGCTTGCCCGAGCCGCTGTAGACCACGCGGAGCTTCCCGCTGGCCTTGATCACGACCTTGGCGGAGAACGCGCCCTTCTTGGTGGTCTTCGCCTTCGCGATGGTGGTGTAGACCGAGGAGCCTTTGGCGAGCTGTTGGATTTTGACCGTCACACGCTTGACGGGCTTCTTGCCCGACTTCACTGTTCCCGACACGATGACCTTCTCCCCGACCGCCACGGAGGTTTTCGAGAGCGACAGGGAGATGGACGTCGACGTCGACTTGGCCGCGAGGGACGCCGGCGCGGTGGCGACGGTGGTGAGAGTGAGGGCGAGCATGCCGGTCACCGCGATGACTGCCATTGTGACGGGGCGACGTCGACGTGGAGGCCGGGGCGCATGAGTGCCGGCATGTCCGCTGGCACGTGCGGAGTTCTGAGTGGACATCGAGATCTCCTCTTGGCCGGGGGTGCCGATCTGGGTGGTAGTAATGGAATTGCGGACATCAGCACCTAGGACGTTAGTCCCGGGCTTCCGGTGCGAGGCATCAGGGAAAACCCTTGTCCTCATCTGGCGCACAGGTGTGGGGTCCTTCACAATGAGTGGTATCGGGCCGATCGGACAGGAGTCGCTGTGACCGCTGCGCTGACCGGACGCGACACCGTCCTCTCGAGGCTGCGCGCGCAGGTCAGCGGGGGCACAGCGACACGGCTGCACCTCATCGGGGAGGCCGGCATCGGCAAGTCGGCGGTCGTCCGGCACCTGGTGACCGACTGGCAGGCCGAGGGAGTCCTGACCGCCCTGCTCACCCCGGCCCCGCCCGACCGCCAGCTCACCTATGGCGGACTCGCCACCGTGCTGTCGGCCATGCGTGAGCAGACCGCTCAGCTGGACCCCCGGATCACCAGCGCCGTCGGGGACGCACTGGGCGCCCTGGGCGGCACCACTGAGACCGGGGAGCGGTCCAGCGTCGCCGACATCGTGCACGCCTCCACGCTGGTCGACATCATCGAATCGATCTGCCGGCACCGGCGTCTGGTGGTCGTGATCGACGACGTCGATTCGCTGGATGCGGCGAGCCGGGCCATCATCGAGAACGCGTTCTCCCGCACCAGGAGCCTTCCGGCACACCTGCTCACGACAGCGCGATCCGCGTCAGCGGGCTCCGGTCCGGCGGCGGCTGAGATCGTGCACCTGGACCCGCTCGATGATGCCGCGGTGCGCAGGATCGTCGTGCAGCGCACAGAGGGGCGCGTAGACCCGCAGGGAGTCGATCGGGCAGTCCGGCTCGGTGCCGGCAATCCGTTTCACGCGATCCTGCTGGCCACCCGGCTGCCGGCCGGAGACGAGTCCCGGCGAGTGGTGCCGGACCAGCTCCTTGACCCGCACCGCACCTGGATCGCAGAGTTGTCGCCCCTGGCTCACCGGCTGCTCCTCGTCGCCGCGCTCGCAGCCAGTCCGACTCTGCCTACGCTCTCGGCCGTCACGGGGGCCGGGGAACGCGAGATCCTCGATGAGCTCAATGCCGTCCTCGCACAAGGCATCATCACCGTGGCCGAGGTCGTCCGGTTCGCCCACCCGCTCTACGCCGAGGCCATCGAGCAGCTTTCCGCCGCGCACGACGTCCGGCGGACGCATCAGG
>JAATES010000331.1 GCA_015655615.1 Actinomycetales bacterium | reverse complement strand
TCGCGACCTGGCGAGGCCGCGTCCGGGTATCTGTCCAGACTATCGGCAAATGCCGTTCCAGCCAAGACGTTCGTCCCCTCAGACCCTGACCCGCGCGGGTCACCGATCACCGCGCTGCATCGCGTCCCGCACCTCACCGACCAGCTCTTCGAGGATGTCCTCCAAGAACACGACACCCAGCACGGCGCCCCCGCCGAGCACGGATCCCGTGTCGCGCACCCGTGCCAGATGGGCCCCCGAACGTTGCATGGTCGCCAGCGTCTCCTCCACCTCGGTGTCAGGTGACACATCAGCCAGCGCCCGTACACGACGCGGATCGATGGGGCGGGAGGCGGACTCCGCGGTGGCATCCAGCACGTCTTTGAGATGGAGGTACCCCACCAGGTCATCGGGCGAGGCTCCCACCACAGGGAACCTGCTGAAGCCCGTCCGACGCACCTCGCCTTCGAGGTCTTCCGGTGTGCATCCCTGCGGCAGTGAGACGAGTGCGGCGACCGGCACCATGACCTGCTCGGCTGTGCGCTCAGAGAACTCCAGAGCACCGGTGAGCAGACCCTCCTCGTCGGCCAGCATGCCCTCGGCTTGCGAGCGCACGACGATCGACTGCACCTCCTGCGCGGTGAATGCCGACGCCACCTCGTCCTGCGGCGTGATCCCCAGCAGGCGGACCACATGGTTGGCCAGCCAGTTGAGAGAGACGATCACCGGCCGGAGCACCCGGCCCAGCATGACCAGGGGCGGCGTGAAGATCATGACGGCGCGATCCGGGCTGGTGACAGCCAGGCTCTTGGGCACCATCTCACCCAGGACCACATGCAGGTACACCACGATGACCAGCGCCACCACGAACGCGACGGGGTGGAGCAGCCCTGCGGGCAATCCGAGCGCATGGAGCGGCGCCTGCAGTGTCCGGGCTATCGCCGGCTCGGCGATGATGCCGAGGCCGGTGGAACACACCGTCACACCCAGCTGCGCACAGGCGAGCATCAGGGAGAGATGCTCCATCGCCCACACCACGGTCTGGGCCCGGCGGTCGCCCTGCTCGGCCAACGGCTCGATCGCACTGCGCCGAGCCGACAGAGTCGCGAACTCCGCCCCCACGAAAAACGCATTGCCTGACAGGAGCAGCACACCGACGGCCAGTGCCACCTGGGCGCTCATCGGTCCTCACCTGCCAAGTCGGAGGCGTCCGGCACCGGATCGCGGACCACCACACGGAGCCGCTCGACGCGACGCCCCTCCATGGTCTCGACCCGCAGCGCCACCACGTCGCCGCCCGGCCGGGCGGCGGGGATCTCCACCTCGTCACCCGCGATCGGCAATCGGCCCAATCGGGCCATCACCAGCCCGCCAAGAGTCTCGTACTCCGGCGATTGCGGCACCACGATGCCCGTGCGCTCCTGGAGCTCATCGGGGCGCAGCACGCCCGGCAGGAGCCAGGACCCATCCGGTGCCCGCAACACCCCCGCGCGCCGGGGATCGTGCTCATCGGCGACCTCTCCGACCAGCTCCTCCACGACGTCCTCCAGCGTGACCACGCCGGAGGTGCCGCCGTACTCGTCCACGACGACCGCCATCTGCAGCCCGAGTTCGCGCAGCTCCACCAGCAGCGAACGCAAGGAGACCGTCTCGGGGACCTGCGGCGCCTCATCCATCACAGCGGTCACGGGCACGCGACCACGCCGGTCCCTCGGCACCGCCACAGCCTTGCGCACGTGGACCAAGCCCACGATGTCGTCCCGCGACTCCCCGATCACCGGGAACCGCGAATGCCCGGTCAGCCTCGCCTGGGCGATGACGTCATCGGCCGTGGCCGTCTGAGGCAGCACCGCGAGTCTGGTGCGGTCGGTCATGACGTCCACCGCCGTCAGCTCGTCGAGGTCGATCGAGTTGGTGAGCAGCCGAGCGGTGCCGACATCCAGTGTGCCGACCAGGGCGGAGCGCTTCACCAGCGCAGCGAGCTCCTGGCTGGACCGTGCCCCGGAGATCTCCTCCCGGGGCTCGAACCCGAACCGCCGCAGGATCGCATTCGCCGAACCGTCGAGCACGGCGATCAACGGCCGCAGCACGACGGTGAAGACCCGCTGCACGGGCACCACGAGCCGGGCGACCTGCCAGGGGGCCGAGAGCGCAAGGTTCTTGGGGACGAGCTCGCCGAACAGCATCGAGAACACGTTGACGATCACCAGCGCGCCGACAGTGGCAATTCCGCCTGCGACCGCACCGGTGAGTCCCGAGCTGCCGAGTGGACCGTCCAGCAGCCGGACGAGCGCGGGCTGCGCGGTGTAGCCCAGCAGGATCGTGGTCAAGGTGATGCCGACCTGCGCCGAGGACAGTTCGGTCGACAAGTGCTTCAAGGCCCGGCGGACCACCCGCGAGCGCCGGTCGTCCTCACGGTCCACCACCAGGGCCGGATCCAGCGTGACAAGCGCGAACTCCGATGAGACGAACACGGCAGTGCCGATCGTGAGCACCACGCCGAGGGCCAGGGCGATCCAGTCCATCAGCCGGCTTGTTCCGTGACGGTGGACAGGGCGGCTCGCGGGGGCGGGGAGTGTCTATCAGGATCAGGCATCGTGCAGGCGATGGTAGTCGATCAGGTGCCGGGACGTACACCGCATGCCGGTCCCGGACCAGGCAATCGCCGCAGACGCCCGCCGTGTGCCACGCTGGGACCATGGCACATCAGAATCACGCCGCCCCCGGTTCTGCGGCCACGATCCTCGTCGTCGAGGATGAGCCGGTCATCGCCGCTGCGGTCGCGCAACGCCTGACCGCAGAGGGCTGGCAGGCACACGTCGTCCATGACGGTCTCGCCGCGGTGGAAGCCGCCGCCCGGATCCGGCCCGCCGCCGTGGTCCTCGACATCATGCTCCCCGGCATCGACGGCATCGAGGTCTGCCGCCGCATCCAGGCCGATCACCCGGTTCCCGTCCTGATGCTGACGGCGCGCGATGACGAGACCGACATGCTGATCGGGCTGGGGGTCGGCGCCGACGACTACATGACCAAGCCGTTCTCGCAGCGCGAGCTGGTGGCACGTCTCCGAGCCCTCCTGCGACGAGTGGACCGGGCCACTCAGCTCGCCGAGACCCCCGCTGAGGGCGACTCGATCGTCGCCGGGGACCTGATCATCGACAAGGCACAGCGCCGGGTCACCCGCGGCGGCACCGAGATCCACCTGACCCCGACGGAGTTCGAGCTCCTGGTGATGCTCGCCACTGTGCCCAAGATGGTCCTGACCCGGGAGAAGCTCCTCGCCGAGGTGTGGGACTGGGCGGACGCCTCAGGAACCCGCACCGTGGATTCCCATGTCAAGGCGCTGCGGCACAAACTGGGCGCTGACCTCGTCCGCACGGTGCACGGCGTCGGGTACGCCTTCGAGCCTCCGCCCGGGCCGGGCCCCGGCCCGGGCGCCCCATGAGTCCAGGCCCCGCCGCCCGGCACCGCCGGTTCCGCGATGTGCGGCCGCTGGACCGCGTCCGCTCACTGAAGGCCAAACTCGGTGCCCTGGTCATCGCCTCCGTGACCGCAGCGGTGCTCGTAACGTGGATCGGGCTGCGGTACCACCTGGGTCCCACTCGGACCTTTCCCTGGGCCATGGCCCTGGCGGTGGCCATGACTCTGCTGCTGGCACGAGGGATGACGGCGCCGCTGCGCCAGATGCGCGATGCCGCCCGGGCCATGGCGGGTGGCGATTACAGCCAGCGCATCCGCGCCACCAGCAGGGATGAGGTCGGTCAGCTCGCGGTGGCCTTCAACTCGATGGCGGCCGACCTCGACGCGGCCGATCAAGGGCGGCGTGACCTGGTCGCCAATGTCGCGCACGAGCTGCGCACACCCATCACCGCGCTCCGAGCCCAGCTGGAGAACATCGTCGACGGCGTCGTGGACCCGAGCCCCGCGACCCTGGCGAGTGCCCTGCGCCAGACGGAACGGCTCACCCGGCTGGTCGCCTATCTGCTGGACCTGTCCCGGCTGGAGGCCGGTGCCGCAGCACTCGACATCGAGGACGTGCTGATCGAGCCGTTTCTGCAGGACTGCGCCGACGCCGCCATCATGGCGGCCGGGTCACGCGATGTCCGGCTCCAGGTGGTGTGCGAGACCCCGGGCCTGACCGCCCCGGCCGACCCCGACCGGCTGGAGCAGGTGATGACCAATCTGCTCGACAACGCGGTACGGCACTCGCCGCACGGCGGCACGGTC
>JAATES010000324.1 GCA_015655615.1 Actinomycetales bacterium | reverse complement strand
GCTACCCGTCGAAGCCTTGGTAGGCCATTACCCCACCAACAAGCTGATAGGCCGCGAGTCCATCCTTGACCGATAAATCTTTCCAGACCCTCACCATGCGATGGGGCCTCATATCCGGTATTAGCCCCGGTTTCCCGGAGTTATCCCAAAGTCAAGGGCAGGTTACTCACGTGTTACTCACCCGTTCGCCACTAATCCAAGAGCAAGCTCTCTTCATCGTTCGACTTGCATGTGTTAAGCACGCCGCCAGCGTTCGTCCTGAGCCAGGATCAAACTCTCCGTAAAAATCACACGCCGACCCACCGAAGCAGGTCAACAACCATACGAAGCAGCACCCACCCCCGGAAAAAGAGGCATGGGCACAACAAAACTGGCATAAAACATCACGACCCACACACGGGGTGTACAAGCCGTGACAATCAACCAAACAAAAATTTGGCATCAACTATCAAGCACACTGTTGAGTTCTCAAGCAACCGACACACCCACCACAACCAAACCAACCAGGCCTGACATCAAGCGGGGCAACTTCTCAAACTTACTACATCCTGCGGCCCGGATCAACCTCTTCCTCGCCGAGGTCCCTAGTCTTGCACAGTTTCTCTCCGTGGAGATCCACCGGTGTCAGACCCACGCCGGTCACACCGCAGAGCGGTGCCTCAGCTCGGAAACCTGGATGTCTGCCCTCGGGACCGGCCAGCTGATGCTTCCACCGAGGTCTAGCCTCTGGCGATACGCACCCTGTCCGTTCCTCCCGATCGGGCAACGAGTGACGACACTACACACTGGCGGGCATCACACGCAAGTTCCGCGGGATTCCGGCTTTTTCCGGGTTAAGCACGACAAGGTCATCCAGCGAGGGTGGCCACCGCCAGCACCCGCTTCCCGCGCCGGAGGACGGCGTGGCGACCCTGCAAGAAGTCATCGGAGCCCAGCACCGCATCGGCACCGGCGGCCTTGACGTTATTCACGTAGATGCCTCCCTCGCCCAGGGCGCGTCGTGCGGCATTACGACCATCGACAAGTCCGGAGGCCACCAGGGCATCGATCACCGGTGTGCCCACCACGGCGTCGGCAGCCGGGAGCGAGGCGACGGCGGCGTCCAACGTGTCGGCCGCCAGGTCCGACAGGTCTCCGCGTCCGAAGAGTGCGTCGCTGGCCAGTATCGCTTGGTCCGTCGCCACCGGTCCATGGACCAGCGCAGTGACGTCGTAGGCGAGTGCGCGCTGAGCCTCGCGCGCAAAGGGCCGCTCACTCACCGCGACCTCGAGAGCCGCGATCTCCTCCCGGGAACGGAAGGTGAACGTCTTGAGCCAGCCTATGACGTCGTCATCCGCGGCGTTGATCCAGAACTGGTAGAAGGCATAGGGCGACATCATGGTCGCGTCCAGCCAGACCGCGCCGCCTTCGCTCTTGCCGAACTTGGTGCCGTCCGCCTTGGTGATCAACGGGGTCGTCAGCGCAAAGACTCGGCCTTGATCTGCCTTCCTCACCAGTTCGACGCCGGAGAGCAAGTTGCCCCACTGGTCACTGCCCCCGGTCTGCAGCTCGCAGCCGTGCCGGCGGTACAACTCCAGGAAGTCCATTCCCTGCAGGATCTGGTAGCTGAACTCGGTGAAGCTGATGCCCTCGTCGCTGGCGAGCCTGCGAGCGACGATGTCCTTGGCCAGCATGGTTCCGAGCCGGTAGTGCTTGCCGACATCGCGCAGGAAGTCGATAGCACTGAGCCCGGCCGTCCACTCCAGATTGTTCACCAGCCGAGCGGGGTTGTCTCCCTCGACATCCAGGAATCGGGAGATCTGCCGACCCAGGCGGTCAGTCCATTCGGCCACCACATCCCGGGTGTTCAAGGTCCGCTCGCTGGTCGGCCGCGGGTCGCCGATCAGCCCGGTCGCGCCGCCCACCAGCGCGATGACGTGGTGTCCGGCCTGTTGCAGATGGCGCAGCAGGACCAGCTGGACCAGGTGACCATGGTGCAGCGATGGCGCGGTGGGGTCGAATCCCGCATAGAGCGTGACCGGGCCGCTGGCCAGTCGCGCACGTAGTGCCTCGTCATCGGTGGTCTGAGAGACCAGACCACGCCATGTGAGCTCGTCGATGATGTCGCCGTCCACCCGTACTCCGTCCACCCGTACTCCGTCCATCACGTCCTGCGGCCGCCCCACTAGAGTGCCATCAGTTGACCTTCCGCGCGGAATCAGTCCGGAAGCCGCCAGCGTCCGGTCAGCCGTTGACCCAGTACCGGTACTCGGCCACCTGCACCCGCGCGGCCTCGCGCTGCTCGGCGACCCGGACCGGCGCGGTGCCGCCGACCGCATCACGCGAGGACACCGAGCCGGCCACGCTCAGCACGGTCCGCACCTCAGGGGTGAGATGCTCGCTGATCCGGTGCAGGTCGTCATCGCTGAGCTCCCACAGCTCGATGTCACGCTCCTCGCACGCACGGACGCACGCACCGGAGATCTCATGAGCGACCCGGAAGGCCACGCCCTGGCGCACCAGCCACTCCGCGACATCAGTGGCCAGGGAGAACCCCTGGGGCGCCAACTGCGCCATCCGGGCGGTGTTGAACTGAGCGGTCGCCACCATGCCTGCGAACGCCGGCAGCAGCACCGTGAGGGTGTCGATCTGGTCGAAGACCGGCTCCTTGTCCTCCTGCAGATCCCGGTTGTACGCCAGCGGCAAACCCTTGAGGGTGGTGAGCAGACCCGTGAGATCTCCCACCAGCCGGCCAGCCTTCCCTCGCGCGAGCTCGGCCACATCGGGGTTCTTCTTCTGCGGCATGATGCTGGATCCCGTGGAGTAGGCGTCATCCAGCCGGACGAAGCCGAACTCCTTGGTGTTCCAGATGATCACCTCCTCGGCGAACCGGGACAGGTCCACGGCGAGCATGGCGTTCACAAAGGCGAACTCGGCCACGACGTCCCGCGAGGCAGTGCCGTCGATGGAGTTCTCCACCGGCCCGTCGAAGCCCAGTTCCGTGGCCACCGCCGCCGGATCGAGCCCCAGCGACGACCCGGCCAGCGCCCCCGAGCCGTACGGGGACTTCGCGGCGCGGACGTCCCAGTCGATGAAGCGATCGACGTCTCGCAGCAGCGGCCAGACGTGAGCCAGCAGATGGTGGGCCAGCAGCACCGGCTGGGCATGCTGCAGATGGGTGCGGCCTGGCATCACGGCCTCACCGGCCGCCGACGCCTGATCGAGCAGGGCATCGACCACATCGAGCGTGAGGTGCGAGATCTCCTTGGCCTGCTCGCGCAGATAGCTGCGGACCAATGTGGCGATCTGGTCGTTGCGGGACCGTCCGGCACGCAGCTTGCCCCCCAGCGCAGCTCCGGCCCGGTCGATCAGCCCGCGCTCCAGCGCCGTGTGAACGTCCTCGTCGGAGTCCTCGGCCGTGAACGCACCGGACTCGACATCCTCCCCGAGCTGGTCGAGCGCAGCCAGCATGCCTTCGAGCTCGTCGTCGTCCAGCAACCCCGCACGATGCAGAACCCGAGCGTGCGCCCGGGATCCGGCGATGTCGTGCTGGGCCAACCGCCAGTCGAAGTGGGTCGACTTACTCAACGCGGCCAGGGCCTGCGCCGGACCACCCGAGAACCGGCCACCCCAGAGGCTCGCACTGGAGGCCGAGTCGCTCATAGCTGCCCCACGCCGAAGTCGACGCCATTGCCGAACTTCTCGTCTCGCGCTGCGGCGAGCTTGGCGCTGAGTCCGTAGATCTCGATGAATCCCTTGGCCTGCGACTGGTCGAAGGAATCGCCCTCGTCGTAGGTGGCGAGATTGAAGTCGTACAGGCTCGACTCGCTGCGCCGCCCTGTCACGGTCGCCCGTCCGCCGTGCAGCACCAGACGCACCTCACCCGTGACATAGCGCTGGGTGTCGT
>JAATES010000275.1 GCA_015655615.1 Actinomycetales bacterium | reverse complement strand
GTGAGCTGTGCCTTGCCACCGGTGGCCGTATACCAGGAGAACGGCAGCCCTTCGCCGATCGTGGCCCGCAGGGTTCGGGTGCCGTCGGACAACTCCGTGGTGACCGTCCAGTCGCTCCAGTCCGCCACCTTGGTCGTCGCGGCGGTCATGCCGGTCACTCCCGCGGTGACGAGGTCCTTGACGTGGTAGTAGTGGAATCGGGTGTCATCGGGTCGGCCCACGACGGGCTCGACCACGGACTGGGTCTGATACGAGAGGTCGACGCCGTCCGGCTCCATCGAGTAGGACACCGGCAGGGCGAACTGGGGCAGGGACTGCTGGCAGTCGTCGACCCCGTTGTCGGGGACGTCGATCTTGAACACCAGCCAGCTCCACCAGTCGTTGGTGGGCACCGGGGTCCGGGGTGCGTCGGCGGTGAGATGGTCACGGAGGCCCGACTGCTGGCAGGAGGCGCCGGGGATCGCCCCGACGTCGTCGGTGGTGTAGCTGCCGGCGCCCTGGGCGATCACGGCTGCTGCGGCATCGGGCACCGGTGCGGCCGTGAGGGTGGCGAGAGTGAGGGCGAGTGCGCCGGCGACGCCCACCAGGCGGGTGTGGAACCGCATGTCAGGCCCGCCGGATGACACGCAGGGAGGTCGCATACCGCTTTTTCGCGAGCTTCTTGTTGCCGCTGTAGACGACCTTGACCTTTCCGGCCTTCTTGTTCCTGCCTGCGCGTATTTTCACGACTGCCACGAACTTCTTCTTCCTCGTGATGACCGTGGCTTTGCCGATGGTCTTCGTTCCGACCATGAGCTTGACGGTGCCGGTCACCGGGACGGACCCCGAGGCCCGCAGGCGGACGGTGACGACCGCCTTGCGACCTCGGACCAGGTGCCGCTTGCCCGCCTTGGACGTGCCGGCGCGGCCCTTGGTGATCGTGGCGCTGACGAGGGTCGCGTGAGCACGGGCGCTCGGTGCCACCGGTGTGGCGGGGATCGGACCAGCCGGGGTCCCCGGTTTCACCGGGCCGACCGGCGTGGTGGGGTCCACGGGGTCGACGGGGTCCACGGGGTCGACGGGGTCGACGGGGTCGACGGGGTCGACCGGATCCACCGGAATGGCGAGGCCGGTTCCGCCGGTCGACGTCCCTCCCGTCCAGGTGCCGGAGCCGCTCTTGGCCGCTGATCTGCCCGCGGGAACGTCAACGGTCGACACCGTGGCACCCGTCGTCGCAGTGCGGAAGGTCACGGTGATCGCCTTGCTGCTCCCGTTGGTGACCACAAAGGTGCGCTGGCCGTTCTTGGTGAACACGGCGGAGAGCGGATAGTCGGACGTCACCGAGGTGTCCACCTGTCCCAGTGCGGCGAGGTTGCTGATCCAGTGGTAGGTGTGGGCATGGGACTCGCCCTCCTCCCAGCCGATGTAGGGCGGGTTGTCGGTGGCCTGGACGAACTTGGCCAGGGCCGTTGCCGGATCGGCGAAGGCCAGGTATCCGTACAGGATGTTGTGCCACAGTGCCGGCTCACCGCCTTTGCGCTGGCTGAACTCGGCATAGGTGCGTCGCACGACGTCCGGCCGGTAGCCCAGGTACAGGTGCGAACCGGTGATCGGCAGGGTGTTGATCCCATAGAAGAACTCGGTCTCGTTGTGGGCACCGAACCACAGCGAGTACTGGGCGCCCGCGCCCCAGACCACCGACGCATAGCCGCGTGAATAGGTGCCGGCCGGGAACACGTCATTGTCGGCGTTGTACCAGTACGTCAGGATCGAGGTGGACTCCGTGGTGTACAGGTAGACGCCCGCATCGCGCACGGACTTGTTGCCGGTGACCTCGCCCCACTGGATCATGGCCCCGGCGAGGTTCATGCCCTCGGACGAGGACTCCTGATTGTTGCCCTTCCAGAAGTTCGCATGGCCGGACGCCCAGTCCATTCCCGCATAGATGTCGAAGGCCCGCAGATACGGGAAGCGGGTGTCGGTGCGGTCGTAGTTGTTGGCGTCGCGGATGAGCAGGTCGACCATCGGTCCGTACTGCGTGGCCCACTGCGGGCGGAAGCGCGCCAGGGTCGCCGCCGCGGCGACGAAGTAGCCGTAGTGGAAGTGGTGGTCGTTCATCTCGATCTCGGAGCCGAAGTCGCCGACCGGATAGCCGATCAGGGTGCCCCAGGCCGCGTTGTAGGAGAAGACCTTCGATGTCTTTCCGGACGTGGCGGTGAACCACTCGGTCAGCAGGCTCTGGATCGCGTTGAGCGCCTTGTCGCGGGCCTCGGTGTGCCCCACCTGGTCGGCCACCTCGGCGATGCGGGCCGCGCGCCCGAGCGACTTTCCGGTCCAGTACGTCGTGTCGTCCTTCTTGCCGAGCGGGTCGTTCTTGACCGCGTCCAGGTAGGCCCAGATCTTGTCCTTCGCGGCGCCCGTGGACGTGGCGATACCGGGAAGCTCGGTGACCACGCCGAAGAACGGCGTCCGGGTCGTGAAGCCGGCGGCGCCGGAGAGCACCGTCATGGCTCCGCGCGAGGACGTGTAGGTGGGGGTGATCGCACTCGCGCCGACGAGGTACTTGGTCTGATGGGGGTAGAGGGCCATCACGGTGCCGGAGGTGGCTCCGGTGCCCGCATACCGGGTGGTGGTGACGGCGTAGGTGGCGTTGACGACTCCGGCGGCCTGGTCGTAGTCGTAGGTGAGCTTCGCGCCGGTGACGGGGGAGTACGCATACGTCTGCCACTGATCGGCGAGTGCCGCCCGGTCGGCGCCGTCAGGCAGTAGCGCCACAGCGAAGTGCCCGGAGCCGGTGGTGAAGGTGCCGCCGTTCTGCGACCACGTCTGACCGGGCGGCGCATAGGCCACGTAGTAGTGGCCATTGATCTGGAGCCCGAGTTGCGTGCCGGAGTTGCGCCACACCGACTGGAGTCCGTTGGTCCGCAGCTGGGTGGCAGCGCCTTGCGTCTCATACCAGGAGAACGGCAGGCCGTGCCCGATGGTCGCACGCAGCGATTGGGTGCCCTCGGTGTTCTTCAGCTCGGTGGTGACGGTCCAGTCGGTCCAGTCCTCGACGGTGAGCTTCTGCCCGTTGAAGGCGATCCCCGCGATGATGTCGTCGTTGCCGTAGGCGGGGTGGACGTACTGGTAGCCCTCGCCGCCGAAGTTCGTCATGCCGTCGGCCGTGGCGGAGGTGACGGTGTCGGGGTAGGAGATGCCCATCCCGTCGTTGTAGATCAGATAGCTCGCGGGGTGGGCATAGAGCGGATAGCCGAAGTTGCACACATTGTCCTGAGTGTTCCAGGTGCGGAAGACGAGGGAGCTCCACCATTCGTTGGTCGGGACGGCTCCAGTGGGCGCGTTCGGTCCGATCAGCGCGTCACGTCCGCCCGAGGCCTGGCGGGGGGTAGTGGTGCAGTAGGTGGCGTTGCCGGCAGGGCCCGGCCCCAGGGCATCGGTGGTGTAGCTTCCCTGGCCGACCGGGACGATCGCCGCCGTGGCGCGAGGGGCCCGGCTCACCGCCGCACCGCCCAGGAGGACCGCGAAACCGGCGGCGAGAGCCAGATAGCGGCAGAGACGGCGATTCGGCAGCAAAGAAAGGGTTTCGGCGTGCACAAGAATGCCACCTCATCGTCTGCGGGATCGATGTCATCGTCCGGCATAGTGACGTGGCCTACACTGGCGCTTCCGTAATCCTCCGCCGAATCCTGACCGGCACTCCACACCCTAGGTCAGAAGGCGAATTCGCGCGACTGGGCTGCTGCTTCACCGAGCGGAGAATCCGCTCGTCTGCTGGTGCTGAAGTGCCAGGATATGCCCGGCTCCGCCAGCCGATTCTTCTAGATGGTGACTGAGGTCATGGGCGCCGTGCAGGTGCACACGGCGGAATGGCGGAACGCCTCCCTGGGCGTTCGTCCTGCCCCCTCAGCTGCTGATGATGGAGCCGGCCCGCATCTCTGCGATCAAGGATCGAACGACGGCGTCGAGTTCTCCGCCGTGGGCCTGCGCGACGGCTCGCTGGCGTTGATAGCCCGCCCCCGCCTGCATGATGGTGCGCACGCCGTCGAGTTCTGCCAAGCAGCCCAGGCGGTCGGCCACTGGTTCCAGGGTGGTCAGCAACGAGGTGAGCGAGTCGGTCACCAGCTCTTCGCGTCCGGCCCGGTCGACGATGACGATGGCCTCCATCCCGTACCGGGCCGAGCGCCACTTGTTCTCCTGGGCGAACCAAGGCGGGATCGTCTCCAGCTCGTGGCCCGCATCGAGCTCGCTCGACAAGTGCTCCACCAGGCAATGGGTGAGGGCAGACAGCGCCAGCACTT
>JAATES010000372.1 GCA_015655615.1 Actinomycetales bacterium | reverse complement strand
GTCATGCGCTCCCGGACGACCCGCTCCATCCGGGACAGGCCGGTGCGGACCTGGTTCTGGATCAGCTCGCCGACCGCGCGGATGCGACGGTTGCCGAAGTGGTCGATGTCATCGGTCTCGACCCGGACCTCGACGGCCTCGCCGTTGCGGCGTCCATCGATGGTGGGCCGCTCGGCATGCAGGGCGCACAGGTACTCGATGGTCGCGACGATGTCCTCGACGGACAACACCGAGTCAGCCAGGGGCTTGTCGACCCCGAGCTTCTTGTCGATCTTGTACCGGCCCACCTTGGCGAGGTCGTACCGCTTGGAGTTGAAGTAGAAGCTGTCGAGCAGGTTGCGACCGGCCTCGATCGTCGGCGGCTCACCCGGACGGATCTTGCGGTACAGGTCGACCAGCGCCTCATCCTGCGTGTGCACCGCGTCGCGGTCCAATGTGGCCAGGATCGCGGGATACGGCGCGAACCGCTCGCGGATCTCCGACTCGGTCAGGCCCAGCGCCTTGAGTAGGACCGTGACCGACTGCTTGCGCTTGCGGTCGACCCGCACGCCCACTGCGTCCCGCTTGTCGATCTCGAACTCCAGCCAGGCGCCGCGCGACGGGATGATCTTCGCGGAGAAGATGTCCTTGTCACTGGTCTTGTCGGCGATGCGCTCGAAGTACACGCCCGGAGACCGGACAAGCTGCGAGACGACTACACGCTCGGTGCCGTTGATGATGAACGTGCCGCGCTCGGTCATCAGCGGGAAGTCGCCCATGAACACCGTCTGGCTCTTGATCTCGCCGGTGTTGTAGTTGAAGAACTCCGCGGTCACGAACAACGGTGCCGCGAAGGTGAAGTCCTTCGAGCGGCATTCGTCCGCCGTGTGCTTGGGCGGCTCGAAGCGGTTATCGTAGAACCGCCACGACATGGTCTGGCCGAAGTCCTCGATCGGGGAGATCTCCTCGAAGATCTCCTCCAGGCCGGAGGTCTCCGGGACGGAGCCCCGGCCGAACTCCTTGGCGGCTGCCACGCGGGCACGCCACTTGTCATTGCCGAGGAGCCAGTCAAAGCTCTCAGTCTGGAGCGCGAGGAGGTTCGGAACTTCCAGTGGTTCGTAGATCTTCGCGAAGGAGACGCGGCCGGAGGCCGTGCGGTTCGCGATAGCTTCGGTGGACGGAGTAGAAGGGGTGCGCGAGGCAGCCAAGAGGGGTCCTTCCCTGCGGATCGAGTGCACGCAACGCTCGCTTATGCCTCGGATGCCTCGTCAGGCACCAGCATCGGGGGCCTATGGCATACCGATGGACACCCCACTCGTGGGGTCTCGTCAGCTGGGTGAGATGAGGTTCCGGGACACAGGACGGCGCAAAGCGCTAGCATAACGCCACTGTCGCGCACAACGCAAGTGGCGGTGAGTCGCCACTCCGGCTCGACCCGCCGTCAAGGTGATCGAGGGCGTGATCAGCCGTCCGACCTTGCGACGACCCCGCCACCGGCCACTGCCACATACCGTTCAGGAATGACGGTGAGGATCACCCGCACTGCCGCGTCGGAGATCGGGTAGGTCCGCCCGTAGCGTTCCTGGAGCCCGCGGTAGAAGGAGGCCCGTTCGTCATCGGGCTCCACCGCACTGACGCGGCCGCGGATCTCCAGGTACCGGTACGGGTTGTCCGGATCGGCGATCGAGACCGCCACGCGGGGCTCATGCGCCACATTACGATACTTCTGGCGAGTGCTGGTATGCGTGAACCGGAGCACAGCGCCGTCCCAGTCGAACCACATCACCGAACTCTGCGGACCGCCGTCGGGGCGCACCGTGGCAAGGTGAGCGAACAACGGACGCTCAAGAAGGTCGACGAATTCAGCGGGCGGTTGCGAAGTCATGGAGACAGCCTAGACCGGCCGCCCTTCCCCCCGCTCTTTGCCAGCCCGCCGTCCATTCCTCCCCTGCAGGCCCGCGCATGCCACGAGGCCCACACCCGTCAGGGGTGTGGGCCTCGTGGTGTCGAACAGTGCCCGAAGGCTCAGATCACTTGACGGTGACGGTCGCGCCGGCGCCCTCGAGAGCGGCCTTGGCCTTCTCGGCAGCCTCCTTGTTGACGCCCTCGAGCAGCGCCTTAGGAGCGGCGTCAACGAGGTCCTTGGCCTCCTTCAAGCCGAGGCTCGTCAGGGCGCGCACCTCCTTGATGACCTGGATCTTCTTCTCGCCCGCAGCCTCGAGGATGACGTCGAACTCGTCCTTCTCCTCGACGACCTCGGCAGCGGCAGCGGCGGGGCCGGCGACGGCGACGGCAGCCGGAGCGGCAGCCGTGACGTCGAAGGTCTCCTCGAACTCCTTCACGAACTCAGAGAGCTCGATGAGGGTCAGTTCCTTGAAAGCATCAATCAGCTCGGCAGTGGTGAGCTTCGCCATGATCGGCGTTCCTTCCTAATTGGTCTGCTTGAAGCAGGGGGTGGAGTGGGCAGTGCCTTGCGCAGCGCGGCGATCCGCGACGCCTCAGGCAGCGTCCTGTGACGCCTGCTTCTCGCGCAGCGCCTCGATGGTACGAACAGCCTTGGACGCGGGTGCGGTGAACAGGTAAGCCGTCGAGAACAGCTTGGCCTTGAATGCACCTGCGGCCTTGGCCAGCAGAACCTCGCGCGACTCAAGGTCTGCGAGCTTGGAGATCTCAGCTGCGGTGAGCGGGCGCCCGTCAAGCACGCCAGACTTGATGACCAGCTGAGGATTCGCCTTGGCGAAGTCACGAAGGCCCTTGGCCGCCTCCACCGGGTCACCGGTGACGAAGGCGATGGCCGAGGGGCCCTTGAGCTCGGCGTCGAGTCCTTCGACACCGGCCTCTTTGGCCGCGATAGTGGCCAGCGTGTTCTTCACCACGGCGTAGCTTGCGTTTCCGCGCAGCGACCGTCGCAGCTCCTTGAGCTGAGCGACGGTGAGCCCACGGTACTCAGTCAGCACTGCCGCGTTCGACTGGCGGAACTCGTCCACCAGCTCAGCGACAGCAGCCGTCTTGTCGGGCCTCGCCATGGCATTCCTTCCGATGGGCAGGACGTCGATGTCCCCCGGCATGACAAGAGCCCCGCACAGGGCGGGGCTCGTATGCACACGCGAAGATGTACCTGCGAATCACGTCACCTGCGCTGGCCTCCGTCTGAGACGGGACTTCAGTGGACGTGTGTGAGACTTGCCAACTGACCTATCTCGACGCACGACCAACGACCTGCGGTCTTGGGTTACCCCTACATCGTACCGCATCAAAGCGATCACATTCCACCGCCGCCGGACAGATCCCGTCACGCCAGGCCCGCGTCATGGACGCAGATCGCGATCTGCGTGCGGTTCTGCATTCCCAACTTGGCCAGGATCCGGCCCACGTGGGCCTTGACCGTGGCCACGCTCAT
>JAATES010000084.1 GCA_015655615.1 Actinomycetales bacterium | reverse complement strand
GGACTCGCCTTCAGCCTCAAGGATTCTCGCCTGCGCCTGGCCCTCTGCGCGCAGGATCGCGGACTGCTTCTCGCCCTCGGCCGTGAGCACCTGGGACTGCTTGATTCCCTCGGCTTGCAGAATCGTGGCCCGACGGTCCCGCTCGGCACGCATCTGCTGTTCCATGGAACCCTGAATCGAAGCCGGCGGGTCGATCGACTTGAGCTCCACCCGGCCGACCCGCACCCCCCACTTGCCCGTCGCCTCGTCCAACACGCCGCGGAGCTGCCCATTGATCTGGTCCCGGCTGGTCAAGGTCTGTTCCAGATCCATCGACCCGACGACGTTACGCAAGGTGGTCACCGTCAGCTGCTCGATGGCCGTGATGTAGTTGGCGATCTCATAGACGGCCAGCTTCGGATCGGTCACCTGGAAGTAGATCACTGAGTCAATGCTGACCACCAGGTTGTCCGAGGTGATCACCGGCTGCGGCGGGAACGACACCACCTGCTCACGCAGGTCCACTCCGGCACGCACCCGATCCACGAACGGCACCAAGAAGTGCAATCCGGCATCGAGCGTACGGGAGTACCGTCCCAGACGCTCCACGATCAGCGCGACCGTCTGCGGCACGATCCGAACGCACTTCGCGAGGGCGACGACGATGAAGATGACGAACAGCGCGCCAATGATGATGCCCACGATCGTCGTGGGGTCCTGGTCTTCCATGATGCGTTCTCCTAGCTAGGGGCGTCAGCGCATTCCTACGCCTCAGTGGTCGAATTCGTCACTGCGGTCACCACGGCCGTGGCGCCTTCGATCTTGCATACCTGGACGTCCGACCCAGCGGGAATAGGACGAAACTCGTCGGTCCTCGCCGTCCAGACCTCTCCCCTGAGCTTGATACGACCGCCCGTCTGGCTCACCTCGGTGACAGCCACGGCGCTCCGCCCGATCTGGGCGTCGGTGTTGGTCTCTTCGAGTGGCACCCGATGCCGGAGATGCTTGAGGAGCCACGGCCGCAGAGCGAAGAGCAACAGCACCGCGACGACGGCGAAGGCCGATATCTGGACCACCAGCGGCCACCCGAGCGCGGCCCCCCCGCCGGCCACCAATGCACCCGCGGCGAACATCACCAGGACGAGATCCAAAGAGAGCACCTCGACCACGATCAAGGCGAGCGCAGCGGCGACCCACCAGATCCATCCCTCACCCATGGGCCGTTGCCTCTCTCCGGATCATCGAATACCTTTACACGAACTTTACCGGACGAGGGATGTTCTGGCTCGGCAGCGACCCACGGCAGGTGAGTAGTCGCACCTCCGTCAGATCGCGCGAGCCGTCCATCGGCCGTCATGGCGCTGGACGGTGAGACTCAGACCGAAGGCCTCCGACAACGTGGCGTCGTTCAACGTGGCATCGAGAGGCCCTTGTGCGCTGATCTGCCCATCCTTGAGGAGGATCACATGAGTGAAGCCCTGCGGAATCTCTTCGACATGGTGCGTCACGAGGACCTGCGCAGGCGATCGTCGGTCCATCGCGATCTCGCTCAGCGCCGCAACCAGCTCCTCGCGTCCCCCCAGGTCGAGTCCCGCGGAGGGCTCGTCCAAGAGCAGCAACTCGGGGTCAGGCATCAGCGCCCGCGCGATCTGGACGCGTTTGCGCTCACCCTCGCTCAATGTGCCGTAGACCCGGTCCGCCAGGCGGCTCACACCGAAGAGCAGCAAGAGGTCGTCGGCGCGTTCGAGGTCGACGGCGTCGTACACTTCGCGCCACCTGCCCGTCACGCTGTATGTCGCCGTGAGGACCACATCACGGACTTTCTCGAAGTCGGGTATCCGCTGCGCCAGCGCGGCGCTGGCCAATCCGATCCGAGGACGCAACTCGAAGACGTCCGTCCTGCCCAACTGCTCATCGAGCAGCCGGGCCACTCCGCGGGTGGGGTGCTGCACGGCCGCCGCAATCTGCAGCAACGTGGTCTTGCCTGCGCCATTGCGCCCGAGGATCACCCATCGCTGATCCTCGGCGACCTGCCACGTGATGTGATCAAGAATCTGCTTCGTCCCTTTACGTACCGAGACGTCCTGGAAGTCGAGCACCACAGTCATAGTGTGACCCTAGCGTGACCTGCCGGCCTATGGTGCGCTGCCCTGGCTTCATCCAGGGGCGTGTCGCCGTGGTCGCCCCGGACATGCCCGACGTTACGGTGGTCAGATGACTGCGCACCCCTCGCACGGTTACCTGGTACCGCGATCAGCCGTGCTCGCACTATGGCTGCCATCGTTGGGGACTGCCGATGAGTCGTCGGCCGCAGTGGGCGAGATCGTGCGACAGGTGACCGGGGATGATGAGCCCCATGAGGTCGTCGTGCAGGATCCTGAATCCGCTGGCTCATGGACGTCCTTGCTGACGTCGTGGCGGGGCAGGCTCGCCGAGGCCACCGCCGTGTTTCCTGTTCCCGGTGACGTGATGGGTCTACCGCCCCAGATCGGTGGCCGTGCGCTCGAAGCGGAGGAGTGCGTGCTCGTCAGCCTCCGGGAGGATTTCCCGTCCGGTCCGCGAACCGATGAGGATGCCCTGATCCACCTGGCGCTCATTCCGGAGATCACCGACTTCGGCAGC
>JAATES010000364.1 GCA_015655615.1 Actinomycetales bacterium | reverse complement strand
CGGGAGGCCGTCGGTGAGCTCGGAGTACTCCGAGCCGAGCACGTTGACCATCACCGTCCACGGCGCGCGGGCGCTCGTGTCGCCCAGCGGGAGGTCGAGCACGGCCCGTAGATGCTGCTCGAACTGGCTGGTGGCCGCGCCGTCGATGGTCCAGTGCCCGGAGTTGTGGGGACGCATCGCGAGCTCGTTGACCAGGACCTGCGTCCCGCCATCCGCCGTCGGCACCTCGAAGAGCTCCACGGCGAGCACACCGGTGACGTCCAGGCCCTCGGCGATCTCCACCGCGATGGCAGTGGCCCGGGCGGCCGCCGCCTCACCGAGGCCGGGGGCCGGTGCGATCACGACGGAACACACCCCGTCCGCCTGAACCGACTCGACCACGGGCCACGTCCGTATCTCGCCGCTGGGGCGACGCGCGACCAGGACCGCCAGCTCGCGGCTGAAGGCCACCTTCTCCTCGACCAGCAGCGGGGCACCGCCCGACGCCCCGGCGGCGATCCAGTCGGCGGCCTCTGCAGCGGAACGCACCACCCGCACGCCCTTGCCGTCATAGCCGCCGCGCGCGGTCTTGACGACGGCCTCGCCGTCCGCGGTGGTGCGCAGGAAATCGGTCAGGGCGACGGCGGCGGCGGCCGGGTCGGCCGGCAGGGCCTGCCACCGAGGGCAGGGCGCCCCCAGAGCCGTGAGGCGTTCCCGCATCACGATCTTGTCCTGCGCATGGACCAGCGCCTCCGGAGAGGGCTGAACCGACAGCCCCGCATCGCGCAGGTTCCGCAGCATGTCGCCATCGACATGCTCATGTTCGAACGTGAGCACATCGGCTCCCGCCACCAGGGCACGGACCGCGACCTCATCGCGGGCCTGCCCCGCCGGAGCATCCGCCACGACCTGCGCCGCGGAACCGTCGGAGGCCTCGACCAGGACGCGCAGCCGCACGCCGAGCTCTGCCGCAGCCGGGGCCATCATCCGGGCGAGCTGCCCGCCGCCGATCACGGCGATCAAAGGTGCTGTCACAGTCCGACAGCCTAGCGTCCCTCCCCCGGCAGCCGACGACGTTACTCTAGTGGGGTGCCCACCGCTGACGCTGCTCTCGCCGACGATCCCTCACGAACCGGCGACGACGACGGCCCGGAGGGCAGCCGCCGGACCAGGCTCCAGTCCAGGATCGTCGAACTGATCAAGTTCGGCTCGGTCGGAGGCGTGGCCTTCGTGGTCGACGTCGGCGTGATGAACCTGCTGCGATTCGGCCCCGGTGAGGTCCTCGGCGACAAGCCCCTCACCGCCAAGGTCATCTCGGTGGTCGCCTCGACCATCGTGGCGTGGCTGGGCAACCGGTACTGGACCTTCGCACAGCAGAAGTCCTCCTCGCGAAGCCGCGAGTTCATCGGCTATGCCCTGGTCAACGTCGGAGGCATGATCATCGCCGTGGGCTGCCTGTGGTTCAGCCACTATGTCCTCAAGCTCACCAGCCCGCTGGCCGACAACGTCTCCGCCAACGGCGTCGGTCTGCTGCTGGGAACGATCTTCCGCTACCTCGGCTACCGCGCCTGGGTCTTCACCGGGGATGACGAGACCGCCGCCGAGCCGATCCCGCAGACATAGCTCGCCCCCGGGGCAGCACCACGTCAGGATCGAGCGTGCGAGGCACCCCGGCCAGGAACACCGAGAACACGGAGGGTCGTCGCTGGGAGAGCTCCAGTCGGCCGCCATCGGCCGTCACCAGGTCGCGGGCCAGGCTCAGACCCAGCCCGGTCCCGGACCCGGAGGTGACCTCCCGTTCGAAGATCACCGGCGCGAGGTCGTCGGGAACTCCCGCGCCCTCGTCGGAGACCGTGATCACCACCGCACCGGTCTGGCCCGTGGGGGTGGCGCGCACCAGCGTGTCGCCGCCACCGTGCTTGAGTGAGTTCTCGATCAGGGTCGCGAGCACCTGGGCAAGGCCACCGGGGGTGGCCAGCACCTGCATGTCGCCCGGGACATCCATGAGGAGCTCTCGTCCGGCTTGGTGGTAGCTGGCCGACCACTCGTCGATCTGCTGTGCGGCCAGCTCGACCAGATGCACTGGCTCCGTCGTCCCCCCTGAGGCCTGACGGGAGCGCAGCAGCAGGTCGTCGACCACCCCGGCCAGCCTTTCGACCTGCTCGAGTGACTTCTGGGCCTCCTGGCGCACGTAGTCGTCCTCCGAGGCGAGCGTGATCTCCTCCAGCCGCATCGACAGCGCGGTCAGCGGGGTGCGCAGCTGGTGTGAGGCATCGGCCGCGAACTGGCGTTCGACGGCCAGGCGTCCGGCCATACGGTCCGCGCTCCGTGCCAGCTCCGCAGCGACCAGGTCGATCTCCTCGACGCCGGAGGGCTCCAGCTGCGGGCGCACCTGACCGGAACCCAGCTGCTCGGCAGACGCCGCCAGGTACACCAGTGGCGCCGTGAGCCGGTTGGCCTGCCAGACGGCCAAGGCGATGCCTGCGCCCAGTGCGATGACGCAAGCACCGATCACGGCCAGGATCACCTGGAAGCTGCGCCAGAAGACGTCCCAATACGACACGGTCACCACCACGATGGTGTTGGCCTCGGACCGGTAGACGGTCTCGACGGTTCGTGTGGAGAATCCTCCGCCGACCTCCACCTGATCGCCCTGCGCGGTGACGGCGACGATGCTCGCAGACAGCGATCCTCCGGTGCCTCCCACAAAACGCTGGAGCAGCGCGGCGTCCACGACGTCACCACGCTGGACACGGCTGTCGACGACGCGACCGATCTCCTCGGCGCGGGACTGGAGCTTGCGCACCTCGCTGTCGTGCACCAGATCGGCACCGAGCAACGCCAATGGCAGCCCCAGCAACATCACCGCGACGACCACCGCGATCGTCGTGGATTGCAGCACCCGGCGCCGCACCGCTCAGCCCTCTGACTCAGCGGGCAGCGCAGGTGGCGATGCCGGTCCGCTCGGCGCGCTCACTCGGCCGGGGACTCGAATCGGAAGCCCAGCCCCCGCACCGTCGAGATGTAGCTCGGTGCATTGGCGTCATCGCCCAGCTTGCGGCGCAGCCAGGACACATGCATGTCGAGCGTCTTGGTCGATCCGATCGGCTCCGACCCCCACACCTCGCGCATCAGTGTCTCCCTGATCACGACGGAGCCGGCATTCTGGACCAGGACCCGGAGCAGCTCGAACTCCTTGGATGTCAGGTGCAGTTCCCGTTCGCCCTGG
>JAATES010000257.1 GCA_015655615.1 Actinomycetales bacterium | reverse complement strand
GTGCCGATGAGGCTCGCAACCGCGCCTCCGGCTCCACCGGGCTCGGATTGGCGATCGTAGCGGCCATCGCCCACTCCCACCGCGGCCGCGTCGAGGTGGAATCCGTGCCCGGAGCCACCTCGTTCACCGTCACCCTGCCGGATGGGCACGAGCGCGACTGACCAGCGGCGAGAACGAGGATAAGGGCGCCGCCGTGACGGTTCCGCACGGGGGCGCCCCGGCGGGATGCCGCGGAACGATGCGCTCAGACAAGCTCGCCCGCACCTACCACACCGGTCTCTGCCTCGCCGCGACCCCTCACTGGCTCTCGACGGTGCGGAGGCCTAGCGTTCGGCGGCCGTGAGGGCAGAGAGCAGGTCGCGGGGGTGGGAAGCCGCGTCTGTGATCTCCAAATGCGCCATCACGATGACACCGGCACGCACGACGAGAGTGCTGCGCTTGTAGAGCTCCGAGCCGTCGTAACGGAAGGTCGAGAGCCCCAGCAGCATGCGGAGCTTCAAGGCCCTGTCGGACAGCAGCGGATACGGAAGGTGCAGGCGCTCCGCCGCTTCCCGCTGATACGCAGTGTCTTGTGTTGACAGTCCGTAGATCCTCAGCCCGATCATGGAGAACTCGGAAGAGAGATCACGGAACTCACAGGACTCTGCCGTGCATCCCTTCGCTCCCGGGATAAGCGCCCAATCCTCGGCCGCGGGCTGATCAGGTCGGCCAGTGCGTGGATACACGAACAAGACGAAATCACCGCCAGAGTCACGAACTGGATCAAGATCGTCACTAGTCGTCGAAGGGAGCCGGAGCGCGGGGAACGTCATCCCGACTTCGACCCGAGGCCCTCTGACGATCGAATCAACCACACGACCATCCTGTCATCGCGAACCCCGAACTCCCGCACGAGAGCTCAGCAACACGCCCCAGGAAGCATCGCTGCGGGCTCGCAGCAAGAGGACCATCTGCTGCAGGCTCCGCCAGATCGACCCGGCGCCCCGCGGGCCGGGGTCCTCACCCGCGACCAGGGCCGCCGCCGCTGAACCCGCCAGACGGGAACCCGCCACCGGGCATCCCCGTCTGTGAAGACGAATCGCTGCTGCCCGAGAGCCCCGTCAACCCGGAACTGGAGGAGTCGTCACCGCTCTCGATCGCCTGGGTGAGGTCGGCAAGCACGATCGTGTCCCCCGCTGTCACGCCTGACGTGATCTCCGTGAGCTCCGGTCCGACTGCGCCGACCTCGACCTTCGTGGCCACCAGGGCGCCATTCGTGAGCACCTGGACCGTGCTGGACCCGTTCGCGGTGGCGACCGCTGAGGTCGGCACCACGAGCACGTCCTCCCGGGACGCCACAGCGATGGTGACCGCCACGGAGGCGCCCTCGGCAGGAGCTGTCTCAGGCGTGTCCAGCACCATGGTCACGATGTAGGACGGAGTCGAGGTGGTGGACTGGTTCGCGATACCGATACCGCTGACCTCTCCCGTGAGAACCTCTGCGCTCCCTGTGGTGGTCCCGGTCAGGGTCTGCCCCACGGACAGCAGTGCGACATCGGACAGGTCGACCGTGGCCGACATGGTGTAACCCTTGTCGCCCAGAATGGTGATGACGGCACTGGAATCGGTGGCGGTCACCGTGGCACCCTCGGTCATCGTGATCTGGGCGATCGTCCCCGCGATCGGTGCCGTCAGCTCACCGCGCGCCACCGCCGCCTCCGCGATGGCCACGTCAGCCTTCGCGACGTTCACTGCGGCACGATCGGCCAGGATGCGTGCCGCGGTCATCGTGGTCGAGGTCCCCGACCCTGCGGCCTGTCCCGATCCCGTCCCGCCGCTGGTCCCGTCACCCGTGCTCGGGGTCTGTGAGCCGCCCGGAGTCCCGGTGCCGCTGGACGGACTGCCCGACGGCGTGCCCGTCCCGCTCGAAGGAGAGCCGGACGGGGTCCCGGTGCCGCTGGACGGAGTCCCCGACGACGTACCCCCCGAGGACGAGCCGCCGGAGGATGAGCCGCCGGAGGATGAGCCGTCAGAGGAGGTTCCGGCCTTCGCTGCTGCG
>JAATES010000282.1 GCA_015655615.1 Actinomycetales bacterium | reverse complement strand
TGCTCGCGCTGGCCTATCCGGAATTGATCGGGGCGGTCGACATCGGAACGGACGTCCTCCTCAATGTGTCGGCGCTGGATCGCGGCCTGGGCACCGGCGGCTATGCGCTGGTGGTCGGACCCGCGATGCAGCCAGCCCGGGATGACACCCTCGACGAGGGGGCCCTCGCAGAAGCAGGCACGGCAGGGGGGCGGGACGTGGCCGGGCCGCGGGACGAACCCGCGGCCGACCTGCCCGGCCATCTGGTCAAAGCCCGGTACACGCCGATGCAGGCCATGGTGCTGGGGGTGGACGAACAGGAGTCTGCGTATCACGACCTCCTCCGCGACGCGGACGATCTCCGTGGTGTTCCTGTGGTGGTCGCCGATCTTCACTCGTCCCTTCCGGCCATCGTGGCAGGCGCGCGGTGGCAGGCGATGCGCGCCGGTCTGCCCGCACCGGTGATCGCCTACGTCATGACCGATGGTGGCGCCTTGCCCTCCTGGTTCTCCCGGACGGTCTCGGGGCTGCGGGACGCCAGCTGGATCGCTGCGACGATCACCAGCGGGCAGGCTTTCGGCGGGGATCTGGAGGCCGTGACCGTTCACACCGCCCTGTTGGCGGCGACCGAGGTCGTCGCCGCCGACCTCGTGGTGGTCACGCAGGGGCCCGGGAACCTGGGTACCGGCACCCGGTGGGGATTCTCCGGTGTCAGCGCGGGAGAAGCGATCAACGCTGCCGGGACACTGCACGGCCGTCCGGTAGGGGCGCTGCGGGTATCGAGCGTCGATTCCCGTCTCAGGCACCGAGGGCTGTCCCACCACTGCCTGACCGCCTATGGCCGGGTCGCCCGGCTTCCTGCGGACATCGTGGTGCCTGTGCTCTCGCACCAGTGGACTGCTTTCGGGGAGAGTGTCCGGCGTGATGCCGCCCCCCTCGCACTGGTCCCGGCAGGGCACCGGATCGTGGAGGTCGACGTCACGGACGGGCTGGACCGTGCATTGCGTGCCGCTCCCGTACCGATGTCGACGATGGGGCGCGGTCTGGACGAGGACCCCGTCGCGTTCTACGCTGCGGCGGCCGCCGGCAGCCACGCCATGGGACTGAGCTCACACGACTATTCGCGCGATGGAGCCGCTTGACATGACCCACATCGCAGCAGCCGCGGGCCCGCGGCACCGGAAGCAAGCCATTCTCTGGGCGGCCTTCGCCGCAGCGCAGGCCGTCGTGATCCTGGCCGCCTGGCTGAGCCCTGGCGGCTCGCTCTACGACGTCAATCTCTATTACTGGTGGATGCACTCCGGCTGGGTGGACGGCCAGTGGCCGGTCCTCACATCCGATTGGCAGTATTCCTCGTGGGTCTACCCCATGCTCGCCATCGTCCCGATGTCGGTGATGGCGATGCTTGCGCAGCTCACCGGCAATGCAGTCGCGGCCTGGCTGATCCTGTCCATAGGCGCGAGCGCCGTGGTGTTCGGCCAACTGGTCAAGGATGAGCGTCGGCATCGCGCCGCCTGGTTCTGGCTGCTCTTCTTCGCGGCCATCGGGCCCGTGGGGTTGGGGCGGCTGGACATCTATGTGGCCGTGACCGTGTTCCTGGCGCTGCTGGCGGCGCCGCGGCGCCCTGTCCTCTCTGCGCTGTTCTTGACAGTGGGGGCTTGGATCAAGGTGGTGCCGGGCCTGATCCTGTGGCCGGTGATCGCGGTCTCCCGCCAGCGGTGGCGCTCCATCGTCGCGGTCGCCCTGGTCGTCAGCGCCGCGGTGATGGCGGTCGTGGCGCTGCTCGGTGGCGGTCTGCGCAGCCTGAGCTTTCTCGGCCAGCAGTCCGGCCGCGGGCTTCAGCTCGAATCGGTCGGCGCCTCGCTGGTGATGATCAGCTCCAAGCTCGGCGGGTCGGGGACCGCGCACTACAACGATGCCCTCAACACCTATGAGGTCCAAGGCGGTCCCACGGACGCGATCGTGATGGTCTTGCCCGCCTTCATGGTTCTCGGGTTGCTGGCCATCGCCTGGCTGATATGGCGTTCGAGGGGTCCGATCCACGAGGTGCTGGGATGGGGTGCCCTGGGCATGATGGTGTTCGGGATCCTCACGAACAAGGTCAACTCCACGCAGTTCGAGGTCTGGCTGGTGGCTCCTATCGCCTACGGGCTCGCGATGTCGCCGCATTCCCGGGCATGGAGGCATGCCGCGTGGGGTGCCGGGATCGCCGCTCTGCTCAGCCAGTACCTCTTCCCCTTCCGCTACTGGAATCTCGCAGCCTTGGACACAGTGGAAGTCAGCGTGCTGATCGCACGCAACGCCATCGTGGTGGCGTTGGCGGTGCTGACGGTGAGGCAATTGATGAGGCTTGCGGGTCCCGCCGCATCGCGGGACGAGCTGGCCGCGTCCGGATGGCCGGTGGAGCGAGACGGCGACGTGGAGTTCACTCCCAGGTAACAAGCGATGTTCCGTCCGACACACGATCCCGGTAGCCTGTCTCGGGTGACTCAAGAAATCGCCACCCTGGCCATCCCGACCACTGTCGAGTCGTTCACGGCGGACTTCATCTCCCGGCTGCACAATTCCCGTGGTGTGGAACTCGCCTTTGCGACGAAACAGGATCTCTACAGCGCTCTGGCCTGGACTGTCCGGAAGAACCTCATCGAGCGATGGCTCGCTACGGTGGCCCAGCAGCGTGCCAAGAAGTCCAAGATCGTCGCCTACCTGTCGGCGGAGTACCTCTTGGGTCGCCAATTGGACAACGCCCTGCTCGCCTCCGGTCTGCGCGAGGTGGCGCTCGAGTCGATGGCTTCACTCGGACTCGACCTGGACGACCTGGCTGCGCACGAGGTCGAGCCGGGCCTGGGTAACGGTGGCCTCGGTCGGCTCGCCGCGTGTTTCGTGGATTCCCTCGCGACGCTCGACATCCCGGCGGTGGGATACGGCATCCGCTATGAACATGGAATCTTCCGCCAGACCTTCGTCGACGGCCGGCAGGTGGAGCAGCCCGACAACTGGCTCACACTCGGCTCACCGTGGGAATTCCCGCACCCGGAGATGTCCGTCAAGGTGGCCTTCGGCGGGTCGGTGCAGCATCAGGTCGATGCGGCAGGCATCGACCGGGCCAGCTGGGAGCCGAGCTGGCAGGTGCTCGCGGTGCCCTACAACTATCTGGTCCCCGGCTACGGCACCAGCAACGTCAAAACCTTGCGCCTCTGGAGCGCCAAAGCGACGGATGCCTTCGATCTGCAGATCTTCAACTCGGGTGACTACGAGGCCGCGGTCCGTGCCCAGACCTATGCCGAGAACATCTCGAAGGTCCTCTACCCCGAGGACTCCACGCCCCAGGGCAAGGAGCTGCGACTGCAGCAGCAGTACTTCTTCGTGGCTGCCTCGCTGCGTGATCTGATCAGAAGCACGGGCCATAGCGTGGAGGACCTGGAGTCCTTGCCGGACCGGGTGGTCTTCCAGCTCAACGACACCCACCCCGTCATCGCGATCCCGGAACTGATGCGCTTGCTGGTCGATGAATACCGGCTGGAGTGGGACAACGCGTGGAGCATCACGCAGCGGGTGTTCAACTACACCTGCCACACCTTGCTGCCGGAGGCCCTGGAGGTCTGGTCGGTCGAGCTCCTCGGGCGACTTCTGCCGCGCCACCTGGAGATCATCTTCCGGATCAATGACCAGTTCATCGCGGAGTTACGGGTGCAACGACCGGGCGACGAACTCCGCGTGCGCCGGATGTCCATCGTTCAGGAGCAGCCGTACCGGGCCGTCCGGATGGCACACCTGGCCACGGTGGGCTCGACCAAGGTCAATGGAGTCGCGGCTCTGCATTCGGAGCTTCTCAAGGACAAGGTGCTGGCGGATTTCTCTGAGCTGTGGCCGGACAAGTTCACCAACGTCACCAACGGCGTGACCCCCCGGCGATTCGTGAAGCAGGCGAATCCGGGCCTGTCGGGTCTGCTCGACGAGTCGATCGGCACCGGCTGGGTCAAGCACCTCGATCAGCTGAGCGGTCTGGAGCCGCTGGCCGATGACCCGGAGTTCCGGGCCCGGTTCCGGGCGATCAAGCAGGCGAACAAGCAGCGGCTGGCAGGAGTGCTCGCACAACGCGACGGGCTTGTCATCAACCCCGATGCGATCTTCGACGTCATGGTCAAGCTGTTGCACGAATACAAGCGCCAGTTGCTCAAGCTGCTCCACGTGGTCACCGTCTACGATGCGGTGCGCAAGGGCGAGCTCGACCCGGCGAGCATTCCCGCCCGCGTCGTGATCTTCGGTGCCAAGGCCGCTCCGGGGTACCTGATGGCCAAGGACATCATCGCCTTGATCAATGCGGTGGGCCGTACGATCAACAGCGATCCGATTCTGCAGGGCCGGCTTCAGGTCGCCTTCCCGGCCAACTACAACGTCACGCTCGCCGAGGTGCTGATCCCCGCAGCGGATGTGTCCGAGCAGATCTCGTTGGCGGGCAAGGAGGCATCCGGCACGGGCAATATGAAGTTCGCACTGAACGGAGCCTTGACCATCGGGACCCTGGATGGTGCCAACGTGGAGATCCGGGATCTGGTCGGCGACGACAACTTCTTCCTGGTGGGCCTCACCGAACCTGAGGCCGAGGCGATCATCGCCGCCGGTTACCAGCCGAGCAAGTACTACGAGTCCAATCCCCGGCTCAAGGGTGCCATCGACCTGATCGCCTCGGGTGTCTTCTCCGACGGAGACCCCAGCACGTTCGAGGGAATCGTCTCGGACCTGCTGTGGCATGACCGGTTCCTGGTCCTGGCCGACTATCAGTCGTACCTCGACGGGCAAGGCCGGCTGGAAACGGCCTATGCCGACCAGGAGGCCTGGTCACGCTCCGCGGTGCTGAATGTGGCCCGGAGTGGCTTCTTCAGTTCGGATCGATCCATCCGGGATTATCTCGACCGCATCTGGCATGCGGACCCGGTCCCGACCGACCTGACCTGATCGGGAGACGGCAGACCCACCTGCGTGCGGGTCTGCCTGTGATCAGGCGAATCGGGAAGGGTCGCCCGCACCCACTCGGACCACCTCGGGTTGCCCGCTCGACCAGTCCACCACCGTGGTCGCCTCGGTGCCGCACTCCCCCGCGTCCACCACGGCGTCGACCAGATGGTCGAGCGTCTCCTTGACCTCCCAGCCGTCGGTGAACACGTCGGGGTGATCCGGCAGGAGCAGCGTGGACGAGACTAGGGGCTCGCCGAGTTCTGCGAGCAGTGCCTGCACGACGCGATTCTCCGCGATCCGCACCCCCACCGTCTTCTTCTTGGGATGTGCCATCCGCTTGGGGACCTCGGAGGTGGCCCGCAGAATGAATGTGTACGGTCCCGGAGTGGCGGCCTTGATCGCCCGGAACTCGGCATTGTCCAGGTAGACGAACTGCCCTAGCTGTGCGAAGTCCTTGCACATCAGGGTGAAGTGATGCTTGTCATCGAGGTGGCGGATCTGACGGATCCTCTCCAGTCCTGACGAGCTTCCCAATTGCACGCCGAGCGCGTAGCCGGAATCGGTCGGGTAGGCGACGATGCCGTCGTCGTGCAGCAGTGCGACGAGTTGCGCAATGAGCCGGGGCTGCGGGTCGGTGGGATGGATATCGACGTATCGGGCCATCCCTCCACGGTACGGCGGATCGGGTGGGTCGGCGTCCGCTCTGCACGCAGCGGGGCCGACTTCAAGGAGTCCGGAGCGATCCGGTGTGGCAAACTAGGGAAAATGGATGTCTCCGAACCGCTGCACGTCACGGGCTCGTGCCATCGAGCGGGAGTCCCCTCCCACCCGGCCTCTCGTCGATGGGGGTTCTTTCTGGCAGCCGTCTTGATGGTGACCCTCGGATTGGCTGTCACGCCGGTCGTGCTTCCGGGTGGCGGGCTCCCCCAGGCCCAGGCCCTCAGCGGCCAGGAGTTCGATCCGGGCAACATCGTGTCGGACGAGGTCTTCTTCGACGGGGCCGCGCTGAGCGCCTCCCAGGTGCAGGCCTTCCTGGTGAAGAAGGTCCCCACCTGTCACACGTCGTCCAGCGGCCCGGACTGTCTGCGGAACTACCGGCAGAAAACGCCGAGCGTCAAGGCCGACGCATACTGCAAGGCCTACACGGGCGCATCGAATGAACGCGCTTCAACGATCATCGCCAAGGTGTCGAAAGCTTGCGGCGTCTCAGCGAAGGCGTTGCTGGTGCTCATGGAGAAGGAGCAGTCGCTGGTCTCGGCGGGATCGTCGACCGCGAACGTGCCGACGGCTTACAAGTACCAGAAGGCGACCGGATTCGCTTGCCCGGACACCGCAGCCTGCGACCCGAAGTACGAGGGAATCTTCTACCAGTTGTATTACGCGGCCCGGCAGTACCAGAGGTATGCGGCCGGGGGGACCTACTCCTGGTACAAGGTGGGCGCCAATAGCATCTTGTACAACCCCAAGTCGTCGTGCGGACGTGTGACGGTGACGATCAAGAACAAGGCGACGGTAGGGCTGTACTTCTACACGCCCTACGTCCCGAACAAGGCCGCGCTGGCCAACCTCTACGGCACCGGTGACAGTTGCTCCAGCTATGGCAATCGCAACTTCTGGCGCATCTTCACTGATTGGTTCGGATCCACGCAGATTCCGGTGCGTGGCACGATCCAGAAGACCTGGCTGGCGCTCGGTGCCCAGGACGGGTCGCTGGGCCGACCTCAGGGGCGTCAATCCTGCAGCAGCTCCGGATATTGCGTACAGAAGTTCGCAGGGGGATACCTCGCGGCGACCCCCAAGGGTTCTGGCTTCCGCATGACCTCGGGTTCCATCCTCTCGACCTGGCTGGCGAAGGGCGGCGTCTCGAGCAAGCTCGGCTGGCCGTACAGTGCCCAGAAGTGCACCAGCAAGAATCTGTGCACACAGCGCTTCACCGGGGGCAACATCGCCACCTCGGCGAAGACCGGCACCCGGATCCTCATCGGTTCCACCGCCAAGGTGTGGCGGAAATCCGGGGGACGGACCGGGAAGCTCGGGATGCCGACCAAGGCGATGTCGTGCACCAAGAAGGAGACCTGCACCCAGCGCTTCCAGCACGGCAGGATCGTCTCCACGCCCCGCTATGGCACGTACGCCGTCACCGGTGCGATCTTGACGTACTGGGTGAAGAAGAAGAGCAAGCTGGGATCTCCTGTCAGCAGTGCGAAGTGCACGACCTCGAAGAAGAAGGTGACCTGCCGCCAGAAGTTCTCCAAGGGATGGGTGGTGTCGCGGACCGGCTACACCACTCGTGCCGTCACGGGTGCCTTCGGTGATCTGTGGGCGAAGAATCGCACCAAGGTCGGCACTCCCCTGACTGCCAAGAAGTGCACCAAATCGAAGGGCCGCACCACGTGCCGTCAGACCTTCACCAAGCGTCAGATCGTCGCGGTGGGAAAGGCCAAGCCGAAGATCACCAAGCGTTGACCGCCCGGACCCGGTGGGCCGACGCCGGACTCGTCTTCGCGGGGGCGATCCCCGCTGGAGCCGCCGGCATCAGGACCGACTGCGGTGCTCTGCGCGCTCGATGATCTCCGCGAGGGCTTCGGGGGTGTAGACGTCCTCCGCCGGTAACGGGGCGGCGTCCTCCAGGATCGACCACTGCCAGCGTGGAGCTAAGGGGAGGTCGTCGCTATAGGTGGCGAGGTTGAGGTCGAGCAGCCCGGCATATTGATAACCGAATCGTCGCTGCAGGGCGGTCGCTCGGGGCAGGGCCGGGTCGGCCGGGATCATCTGACCGGTGCTGAGTTCCAGCAGCAGCAGGTTGTGCTCGGGCGAGAGCTTGCCGCGGTGGTGCACGATCAGGTCGGGAATGCCCCGTCCGTCGTGGTCCACAAGTCTCACGGACTCCTCCAGAGCCATCCCGGACCGGTTGTATTCGCAGTCGATGTCCCAGCTGCGTTCCACCATGGGACGCAGGTGCCAGCCGAGGTGGAAGGCCACCGCGCGTTCGCTGGGCCTGCTGGTGCCCGTGCTGAGGCTGAGCAGGCCCCACTCATCGACGATGGTCGTGGTGAGTGCGATCCGGACTCGGGCTTGGAGATCTGCCAGCAGCATTTCAGGATTTTACTTCGACTTGACGCTTGGAGACAACCACCGAAGGTCCCGGCCTGAAATGGTTCAGATGGCAGCGTCGACAGCCGCTGTGCCAGGATGGTGACCCGGTCACGGCCCGGAGACCTTCGGGGAGTCTTCCGCGGCGGGACGGGGTTCTAACGAGTGACTTCTGAGGGAGTGAGACGCCGTGCCGATACTGATCATTGCTGTGGCGGGTCTGCTCGCAGTCGCCGCATCCGTCACCTTGGCACCTCGGCTTCGCGTCGCCTCTCCGCTGATTCTGGTCGTCCTGGGCATCGCCATCAGCTTTTTGCCTTTCGTTCCCGTGGTGGAGATCCAGTCGGAGTGGATCCTCGAAGGGGTGCTTCCTCCCCTGCTCTATTCGGCGGCCGTGTCGATGCCTGCGATGAACTTCCGCCGCGAGTTCACTGCGATCAGCGGGCTCTCCGTTGTTCTTGTGGTGTTATCTACAGTGATTCTGGGAATCTTCTTTGCCTGGGCGATACCGGGACTGGGTCTGTGGTGGGGTCTGGCCCTAGGAGCGATCGTCAGCCCGACCGATGCTGTGGCGACGTCGATCGTCAAGAGCGTGGGGGTCTCCGGCAGAGTGGCCTCGGTGCTCGAGGGCGAGAGTCTTCTCAACGATGCCACCGCACTGGTGCTCCTGCGCGCGGCGCTGGCAGGGACCGTGGTGTCGGTGTCCGCAGCGGGCGTGGTCGGTGAATTCGCTCGGGCCGTGATCTTCGCGTGCCTGACGGGCATCGTGGTGGGGAAGCTGAACCTCAGGGTGCGTGCGAGACTGGCCGACGCCACGGTGAACACCGTGGTGTCCTTCACGGTTCCCTTCCTCGCTGCCATCCCGGCCGAACTGCTCGGTGGATCAGGACTGGTGGCAGCGGTGGTGGCGGGCCTGGTGACGGGGCATGGCGCTGCACGTCGGCTCTCGGCTTTCCACCGGCTGTCGGACAGTCAGAACTGGCAGACCGTCGAGGTCATCTTGGAAGGCGCGATCTTCCTGGTGATGGGGCTGGAACTGTTCGGCATCGTGACCGAGGTGGGCTTGGAGAGCGTGGGAGTCGTGGCGGCAGTCTGGGTGGCGGCTGGGGCACTGGTCCTCACCATCCTGGTACGGGCGGCCTACATCGTCCCGCTGTTGCGGAGACTGGATCGGCGCGCGCGTCGTGGTGAACGCGTCAAGCCTCGGCTCGACGTCGTGCAGCAACGCCTGGAGGCCCCGGATGTCGTCATGTCCACCAGAGGCCCTGGCCGCGGTGCCACCACGGCTGGGCGGCTGGAACGCATCAGGACCCGTACCCGGCGCGTTCTCGCGGACATCGAGTACTTCCGGGCAGCTCCGCTGAGCTGGCGCGACGGCGGTGTGCTGGTCTGGTCCGGTATGCGCGGTGCGGTCACCGTGGCAGCGGCACAGACATTGCCGTCGCACACTCCGCATCGGGCTCTGCTGATCTTCATCGCCTTCTGCGTCGCAGGTTCCTCGCTCTTGATCCAGGGCGGGACGCTCCCGCTCCTGGTGCGCCGGATCAAGCCCCAGGCGACTGACCGGGCACTGATCGAAGCCGAGCATGCCAAGGTGCTGGCCCTGCTTGGTGACGTGGACGACCGCGTGAGTGCTGATGCGGCGGATGCGAAGGAACCGATGACAGGGGGGCCGCTGCGCCTCGCAGTGATCGCGGCGCAGCGTAACGCCCTGCTGGATGCTCGCGACGATGGCACATACGGTGCAGACGTCCTGCGCAGTGCCCTTGTGAGCCTCGATGCGGAACAGATCAGTATCGAACTGCAGGCTGCACCCGGCCAGTGGAGAGGGGACGACGAGGGGCCGTGAGTCTTCCTCGATCCGATAGGCTGGTTCCAGCTAAGGGTTCGTGGAGCGGGGTTTCCAGCATCCTGAACGCGACCTGCACGTAGTCTTCGCGGCCTGAACGTCATAGTCGTCGCCCACACGGCAGGCGCTGATCGAGGCCACACGTCACGAGCTCAGCGGCGAGGTCAGGGCACCTGCTGTGTGGGCCTCGGTGATCGTCACTGATCCGGAGTCGGGCAGTGACGTTGACACCTCGAGAGGTCGATGTCCTCGGCCTCTATGTGTCTGGCGAGAGAACTGGGCTTCTCCCGCAACACGGTGCTGGAGCACATCCGGAACATCCGCGCCAAGTACTCCGATGCGTCACAGCCGGCACCGACCCAGGTCGACCTCTCCTGGCACGATCGACCGCTGACCGTTGCCCGGACCGTGCTGCTGTTCGGCCTGGCAGCCTTGGCGGAGATCGGGGGCGCATGTCTCGTCTGGCAGAGTGTTCGTGGCGGGCTCATTGCTGTTGGCCATCGTTCTCGACGGATTCCGGCCCGACTGACGGGATCTGCCGGAGGCCGCGTTATGCCTCGTGGGCGTCGCCCCACGAAGAGGGCCGCGCGCTCATCCGCAGTCCGGACTCGATCGCATCGAGCCACATACCGACGTTGGTGCGGGCCTGAGGCGTCTCCGGATATCGGCAGCGCAGATGTAGGCCTTCCTCGTTGACGATGAACCAGATCATGACGCCATCGACGCGCAGTGAGGCGGACACGTACTGGATCTGCAGCCCTGGGTCGAGACGCACCGGAAGCCTGCGGGTGTCCAGCCAGGAGATCGCGAACATCCCCGGTCCGGCGGGCATGCCTCCCAGGGGTGCGAAGATCGGGGCCAGCGGATAGGAGCCGAGCTGCAACGCCTCTTTGATGGACACCGCGCAGCTCGCGGGATCCGAGTCCTCGCATTCCAGCACCGAATTCGTGATGAACCATCCGACCGAATCATGCCATTGCGCGTCGTGGCGGCTGTGGACCGGAAAGACGGCCCGCAATGCTTGCCCGGAGAGCTTTCTGGTCGCAGCGGCGAGGACCGACATCGCGAAAGGGAGCAGCCGGACACCCTGCTCCGCGGCATGTCCTGCCAGGCGGTCCAGGCCACCGGCATCGACGACGTCACGCACCTCGACCACCTCGGGTCGTGGATGAGAGAGGTCACCGAGGTCCAGCGGGAACACAGGCATGGCGCCTCCGTTTGCCTGCAGGATCTGGTTCCAGCGGTCCCGGACAGCGCTCGGTGGAGGCGCCGCGGACGAGAGCTGGGCGGTGTGCTCGGCAAAGGCGCGTACGGGGGGCAGCGACGAGCCGGGTTGCAAGCCCAGTGCGATGTCGTGGAGTCCGGCCAGCAGGTCACGGATCAGGAGGAGCATGGACCACATGTCCACATGCGAATGATCCGCCCCGATCACGACGTAAGGCCGGCCCATGGCGGGCTCCAGCAGGACCAGCCGATGGGAAGGTCGTGAGAAAGGACGGCAGGCCTCGTCGAACAGGTCGCGGATGACCTCGCGGACCTCGCACCCGGCTGGCAGGAGGTGTTCGATCCAGTGCCCCTCCTCGACCGTGACCTCGGCCAGGGCGGGTGTCGTGGAGCGGTCTGATCGGGAATGCATGTCCGGACCCGAGGCCAGAGGGCGGGAGGGGGCAGGTGAGAAGACCGTGCGCAGGGTTCCGTGCCGCTCCACGGTCGCCAACCACGCCCGGGCCAGGTTCGCAACGGGCAACGAGCCCGGCAGGCGAAAGGCGATAGCCATCCACGAGGCGGGACGGTCGCCCTCCCCCACGTGGCGCTGCTGATCGAAGGACACCGGGAGCCGCTGTCCCGTTGCCGAGGGCACACGGAGTGCATAAGACCGGAGACGCCCCGGTGGCAGTGCCACCTGCGTGATATTGATGAGGCGCATTTCCGGTAGTATAGAGGGACAAAATTGCCGGAATGCGACAATCCTCATTCGGTCCGGAGGCGCCGTGTCCACGCTCGACCTCGCCACAGCCGTGATCGACTACGACGTGTCCGGAGACTCGGGCCCGCTCGTTGTCCAGTTGCACGGTCTGACGTCCTGCCGGGTCCGTGACGGACAGCTTGGACTGGACCTCGGACGCCCGCTGCGCGCGCACCGGGTGTTGCGGTACGACGCGCGAGCGCACGGCAGTTCCAGTGGAGACACCGATCCGGCATCGTACGGATGGGATCGGCTTGCTGACGATCTCCTGGCGCTTCTCGACCATGTCGCCCCAGGTGAGCAGGTCCACGGCGTGGGGACGTCCATGGGAACGGGAACCCTGCTCCATGCCGCGGTCCGGGATCCCCGCCGGTTCGCGAGCCTCACCCTGGTGTCCCCGCCGACAGCATGGGACACTAGGCGGGCGCAGGCCGAGGCGTATCGGGCCGGTGCCGATCTGGTCGAAGAGCAAGGCCTGGATGCCTTTGTCGAATTCGGAAGCAATGCATCGGTGCCACCGGCACTCGCTGACGCTCCTGAGACGCGGCCTGCGGTAATCGAGGCGTTTCTGCCCGCCGTCCTGCGCGGTGCCGCTCTGGCCGACCTGCCCGATCCTGCCTTGCTGGCCGAGGTCAGCACTCCGACTCTGATCCTGGCGTGGATCGGGGACCCGGCACACCCCATCAGCACGGCCAATGCCCTGCATTCATTGATCCGCGATTCCAAGCTGACCATCGCCCGGACGCCCTATGGCATCATGGCGTGGCCCGGCCTGTTCGCTGAACACGTCGCCATCCACCAGCCCGCGGCGCAGGTGCCTGCAGTGGAGCGTCCAGTCGCGACGGCCTAGCGGGTCTGGTCAGAGACGTGGCGGCTGCCAGCCCGCCGCGGGCAGGACGATCTTGTCGATGGTGGCGATCAGGTACTCGCGATCCACCGGTATGCCGAGCATCAGGACGCGGTAGGCGACCAGGGCCGGGCTGATGGTGCACAGCGTCTCGACGTCGGCGTCGCCGGGGATCTCGCCACGATCGATGGCCCGCTGGAAGATGATGAGGTTGGCCTGCGCGCGCGGCTCGACGATCGCGGCACGTGCCGCAGCCGCGAGCTCGGGGTCCCGGGCGATCATCGAGACGATTCCGGCCATGACCTTGAGCTTCCGCTCTCCTTCTCGGAGCGTCGGCGACTTGACCATGGCGACCAGGTCACCGCGCAGGGTCCCGGTGCTGGGCGGTGACGTGAAGTCGACTTCGCTGGACTTCATGCAGGCCACGGCGTCGAGAATGAGTTCGGGCTTCGACGCCCAGCGCCGGTACACGGTGGCCTTTCCGGCCTTGGCCCGTGCCGCGACCATGTCGATGGTCATGCCCTCGTACCCGGTCTCCGCCAAGATGTCGAGGGTGGCCTCGAGGATCTCGGGGTCGCGGGCGTGGTCGCGTTTGCGTCCGAGTCGGGGCCGGGTCCCGGTGGTGTCCGTCCGCGTCATTGCAGCGGCCTCCCTTCTACTAGGGATCCATGCTACAGGAGCAACATTACTGTACTGAGGGTATCCGGAACTAGTCAGTACCGTATAGAGTGACTCTCATGTCATCATCTTCCTCCGCAGCGATCACCAACCGTCGCTGGGTCACCTTGATCGTCGTCGGCCTGGCTCAGCTCATGGTCGTCCTGGACGCGACCGTCGTGAACATCGCACTGCCCTCGGCTCAGGCGGATCTGGGCTTCAACGATGGTCAGCGGCAATGGGTCGTCACCGCATACTCGCTCGCCTTCGGCAGCCTGCTGCTCCTCGGTGGGCGCCTGTCCGACCTCCTGGGGCGTCGTCGCACCTTCAGCATCGGATTGATCGGCTTTGCCCTCGCATCGGCACTGGGTGGCGCTGCCGGCACCTTCGGCTGGTTAGTGGCCGCACGTGCGTTGCAGGGAGTGTTCGCCGCCATTCTCGCGCCGACCGCCCTCGCAGTGCTCACGACCACCTTCACCATTCCGAAGGAGCGAGCTCGTGCCTTCGGCGTCTTCGGCGCCATCGCCGGTGCAGGAGGTGCGGTCGGATTGCTCCTCGGAGGAGTCCTGACGGAGAAGCTCGACTGGCGATGGAACCTGTATATCAACGTGGTGATCGCCGTGGTCGCACTCGTGGGCGCCTATCTGTTCGTCCCTCAGACGACCCGCAGTGGAGCGCGGCCCAGGCTGGACGTCCCGGGGACTGTCCTCGTCTCGGGCGCCCTGTTCGGGCTAGTCTATGGCTTCTCCAATGCAGAGACAGGCGGCTGGGATGCTCCACTGACCTGGGGAATGCTGGTCCTGGCCCTGATTCTGCTGGTGACATTCATCCTGTGGCAGCAGCGCACTGCACATCCCCTGCTGCCCCTGTCGATCATCCTCGACCGGAACCGGGGCGCGGCCTATCTTTCGGTGCTGATCGTCGGAACCGCGATGTTCGCGATCTTCCTGTTCGTGACCTATTACCTGCAGCTCACTCTCGGCTTCTCCCCGATTGAGACAGGCCTCTCCTTCTTGCCCATGATCGGGATGCTGGTGCTCGCGGCTCAGCTGGGCACCAACCTGCTCGTGCCGCGCTTCGGTCCCAAGGTCATGGTGCCGATCGGCATGGTGCTGGGAGCGATCGGAATGGTCTATCTCACAGCGCTCGACGAGTCGAGCACCTACGCCGCCAACGTGCTGCCGCCCCTGCTGGTCCTCGGCTTTGGAATCGGCACGATCATGCCTGCTTCGATGCAGATGGCCACGCTGGGCGTCGACCGCCAGTTCGCAGGAGTCGCGTCCGCGTTGGTGAACACCGCCCAGCAGGTGGGTGGCTCGATCGGCACCGCGCTGCTCAACACCCTGGCTGCGACGGCGGCCGCCGACTTCCTGCTCACCCACACACCGGTGACGCCGCAGACCGCTGTCCAGGCTGCGATCACCAGCTACTCCACGGCCTACTCCTGGAGTGCCGGCTTCTTCGCCTTCGGAGCCGTGATGTCTGCTCTGGTGTTCCGTCGCCGCGGTCAGGGGCTTTCGCTCGCCAACGCGCACCTGGCCGTCTCCGAGCCGGACGAGGTGCCTGTGCTGGCACACTGATCCGCCGTACTGCAACCCCTCCAC
>JAATES010000155.1 GCA_015655615.1 Actinomycetales bacterium | reverse complement strand
GCATGCGGGAGCGCGCCACCATGTTCCACGGGACGCTGACCGCAGGTCCGCGCCCCGGTGGCGGGTTCCGTGTACGGCTGGAGCTGCCCCTCCCGCCCCGACCGTCGGAGAATGCCGATGCCTGAAGCCCCGTGCGAGACCTCGCTCATCCGAGTCGCGATCGTCGATGACCAAGCACTCCTGCGTGCCGGCTTCCGCCTGGTCATCGAGTCGCAGCCAGACCTCACCGTGGTGGCGGAGGCGAGCGACGGCGCTGCGGCCGTCGCGATGCTCAGTGCGGCAGCCGTCGACGTCGTCCTGATGGACATCCGCATGCCCGGAGTCGACGGGATCTCCGCAACCGCCCAGCTGAGCGCCGCATGGGAGGGCCTCGAGGCCTCCCCGCGGATCGTGGTGCTGACCACATTCGACCTCGATGAGTACGCGCTCTCCGCGATCAGGGCCGGGGCCAGCGGGTTCCTGCTGAAGGACACCCCGCCGGAAGAGATGCTCAACGCCATCCGGACCGTCCATCGCGGCGATGCCGTCATCGCGCCGTCCACCACCCGCCGGCTGCTCGGCCATCTCATGGCTGCTCCGTCTGACTCCCCGCCCGGCACCGGTGGCGGCACCGGCACGGATGATCCGACCGGGGTCCGGCCCGGCAGCGTTCCTGATCCCGAGCAGGACCCGAACCCGAGGCGGGCGGCCGCACGTGCACTGGTGGCCGAGCTGACTGACCGCGAGCGCGAAGTCCTCGTTCTGATCGCACAAGGACGGTCGAACCAGGAGATCGCACGCGATCTGTTCGTCGCCGAGGCCACCGTGAAGACACACATCGGCAGGATCCTCGCGAAACTCGGGGCCCGCGATCGGGTCCAGACGGTCGTGCTCGCCTATGACGCCGGCCTGGTCCATCCCTGAATCCCGCATGCCGGGGGTACGACCCCAGGCTGAGCGGACCGCCTCGAGAACCAGACTCCGGTGCGATGCCGCACCGCCACCATGCGGCTTACGTTCGTCAGGTGTCCGATCCCACGCGCCGAGGAGCACCCATGAACACGACCATCGACCGGCCTGCCGGGCCTGAGACCGAGCCCGTCACCCGCGCCGCCTGCGCCCGCGGCCTGACCAAGGTCTACGGCACAGGCGAGACCGAGGTGCGAGCGCTCGACGGCCTGGACGTCGACTTCGCCGCGGGCCGCTTCACCGCCATCATGGGTCCCTCCGGTTCAGGCAAGTCGACGCTGATGCACGTGCTGGCAGGGCTGGACACGGCGACCTCCGGTCATGCCTTCGTCGCCGGCACGGAGGTCACCGGACTGGACGACAACGGATTGACCACGCTGCGCCGCGGCCGTATCGGATTCGTCTTCCAGTCCTTCAACCTGTTGCCCATGTTCACGGCGGAGCAGAACATCCTGCTGCCGCTGGACCTCGCAGGTCAGCGAGTCGACCCTGAGTGGCTCGACCTGCTGGTGACCACCCTGGGCCTGGGCGACAGGCTCGCCCACCGGCCGAGTGAGCTCTCAGGCGGCCAGCAGCAACGTGTGGCCATCGCGCGCGCCCTGATCGCCAAGCCGGATGTGGTCTTCGCCGACGAGCCGACCGGCAATCTCGACACGAGGTCCGGTGCCGAGGTACTGAGCTTCCTCCGCCGGTCCGTACGAGAGCTGGGCCGCACCATCATCATGGTCACCCACGACCCGGCAGCCGCCTCGTATGCCGACCGGGTGGTCCTCCTGGCCGATGGCAGGATCGCCGGGGAGATCGACCACCCGACCCCGGAGGCCGTTCTGGCGGGCCTCGACGCGCTGCGCTCGATCGACGACGCGGCGGCACGCTGATGTTGCGACTCACGCTGGGCCTCATGCGCCGCAGCACGGGACGGCTCATCGCCGCGGGGCTCGCGGTGCTCATCGGGACGGCCTTCGTCACCAGCACCCTCCTGGCCTCCGCTGCGCTCAAGCGTGCCAGCTATGACGTGGTCACCGCGCCCTACGCGGAGTCGGATCTGGTCGTCGGATTCGACGCGTTCGCCAACGGCCGCTCCCTGATGAGTGACGATCTGACCAAGGTGGCCGCCGTTCCGGGAGTCCGCGATGCCACCGCGCACGCGCTCCGGCGCCTCACCCTGGACAACGGTGATCGCCAGTCGACCGTGACGGCCATCCCCGCGAGCGCCACCCCGTCGTTGCAGACCTACCGCATCGACCAGGGCCGTCTCCCGCGCACTGCCAGCGAGATCGCGCTGAGCCAGGGCACGCTCGACAAGCTCGGGCTGACGGTGGGAGATGCCGTCTCCGCCGTCGACTCCGGCTCCGACTCGACGGGCGACGCCGACGCGGGCACCACGGCGAGCGATCCGGCGGCATCGAGCACGTTCCAGTGGACCGTCGTGGGCGTGGCCAGTGACCCGACCCAGGCGTGGGCTGCCACCGGGACCATCGCAGTGGTGAGCCTGGACGGCCTCACCCGAGCCTCCGGCACTCATGCCACCTCCCCCGTGGTCTCCTTTGACTACCTGCTGCTCGCACTCGAGCCGGGTTCCGACCCGCAACAGGTCGCCGCCGCAGTCAGCAAGGCACTGGGCGGCTCCGTCGCCGTCATCTCCCGCGATGCCGTGGCGGCTCAGGTGATCTCCAGTGCCGCGGACGGAGAGAACATCCTCACCGCCTTCATCCTCGGATTCGCAGGCATTGCGCTGCTGGTCGCGGCGCTCGTCATCGCCAATACCTTCCAGGTGCTGGTGGCCCAGCGCACCCGCACCCTGGCATTGCTGCGCTGCGCCGGGGCGAGCCGCAGGCAGTTGCGCACCTCGGTGCTGACCGAGGCCACCCTGCTGGGGCTGGGTGCCTCGCTGGCCGGTCTGCTGTCCGGGACAGCGCTCACGCAGGGTGTGCTCATGGTGCTGCGCCGCACGATGCCCGCCATGCGTATCCCCGCTGCCGTCGATCTGACTCTGGCGTCCGTCATCGCCCCGCTCCTGGTGGGGACCCTGGTGACGGTGGCCGCGAGCCTCGTGCCCGCACGTGAGGCCACCCGGGTCGCTCCGCTCGCAGCACTCCAACCCCTCACCACGGCACCGTTGCGCTCCCGTGGCGGTCGTGTCCGCGCCGGAACCTCCATCGCGATGGTGTGCCTGGGCGCGTTGCTGCTGGCGGTGTCCCTGACCGTCGGTCGACGCTCCGTCGTCGAGAGCCTGCTGACCGGAATGGCCGGGGGCACCCTGAGCTTTGTCGGCTTCATCCTGGGGGCGGTGTTCTGGATGCCACCGGTGGCGCGGGGCTTCGCTGCTGCCGTGGCCCGCCTCCATCCCACGGCTCGCCTGGCGGCTGCCAATGTCACGCGCAATCCGCGTCGAACCGTGGCGACGAGCACGGCACTGCT
>JAATES010000103.1 GCA_015655615.1 Actinomycetales bacterium | reverse complement strand
GCTGCGCGAGCTGGCGACCCAGCACGATCGCCGACTCGGATGGAGCGCTACGGCCCATGACCAGCCCGAAGGTCAGCGCTCCACCGGTGAGGAGGGAGGCCAGAGGGACCCGCGCGGGATGACGCCACACCAGGGTGTAGCCGACGGCAGAGGTCACCAGGAACACCAGGTACGCAGGGACCAGCAGCGCCTCGAAGCTGCCCACCGGAAGACCGACCGTGGCCAGTGGCTTCCAGGCGGTGACGGGTGCCACGATCGCCTGGCGCAGACCGTATGCCAGATTATGGGGCAGGTCCCATAGGCTGGAGGGAATTGCCGCAGGAATCACGCTTACGAGGTAGACGGCCACAGCGGCCGGTGCCGCGAACCACCACCGCTGCGGCGGCCACCTCGTGCCGGCATAGGCCGCCCCACAGCCGAGCAGGACTGCCACGGCCACCACCACGAGGTACTGACTCGACGCGTAGATCGGCCAGGCCGCCCCTGCGGCAAGGGTGAGCAGAAGCAGGAGCGCCACGGCATCGAGCACCCGCTGTCCACGCCGAGAGCCCCGGCGAGCCCATGCTCCGTCTGCCTGGGGCCCGCTCATGAGCGTCCGCCGCGAAGCAACAGGTGACGCAGGTCCGTCAGAAGCGGCACAGTGATGACGGCCATCCCCGCGGCGACGCGGACTTGCGGTACGGACTGCGGATCAGCGACCACCGCGACCACCGTGACGTTCTCCGGGAATTTCAGTGATGCGGTCCGCAACTCTCGCAACGACACGGTGGAACCACACAGCAGGAAGGCAATCGAAAGACCTGGCGTGCTCTGCGCGGTGAGCTCGCAGGACTCAGCGAGACGCCCGGCGTTCTCCGAGGCAGCGACAGCGCTGAGGCCGTCCAGCATGGTGCGCACCGTCACGGTCGGAAGCCGCCGCACTCCACGCAGCAGGCGTCGAGCCGCCTCCGGGACATCCTGAGGAACGACCAGGTCCAGGTTTCTCCCATCCTGCAGGGCCCGGGTCCCCAGGGAGCCCGCAAGGCTCACGGCCAGCTCGTATTCCTCGGCATCCGCGTACTCCGCCGCCCGGCAGGACAGCACCAGGGCCATCCGGGAACGACGGGTCTCCTCGAACTGCCGGACCATGGGAACGCCGGTCTTCGCCGTGGCCTTCCAATGAATGTGGCGTAACGAGTCCCCCGGGGCATATTCGCGGAGCGCATGGAAGGAGATGTCGGCGTCGGCGATGGTCCGGGTGGGGTTTCCCTCCAGGTCGCGGATCAGCCCCGCGCTCGTGCTGGGGATGGGGACGGTCCGCGGATGCACGTACAGCGCATAGCGCCGGTGCCAGGTCTTCTCGAGCCGGACCAGGCCGAGCGGGTCGGACCGCACTGCCCTGACCGGTCCGACCGGCACGACAGCACGCTGCGCAGTGGGCAATGGCACGCGCTCGGAGTGCTCCTGCCCTGCCCGGAGCAGCGGCACGTCGACCAGTCCCACCGAATCGCCCATGGGGATCTCGACTCGGCTGGGCAGGGCGGTGCGCTGTCCCACGTTGCGCACCGTCACTCCTCCGAAGGCCTCATCCCCGGCCACCACGCGTTCGCGCAGCAGCCCCAGGTCGACCTCGTAGGAGCGGCGACCCAGGACGAAGAGGACGGCACCCACGATGAGGATCCCGGCGACCAGTCCCGCCGAGACCCACTCCGCCCAACCCCACCACGCACCGAGCGGCAGGACGACCGCCACCAGAATGGCAGCCAGCCACCCGGTCGGTGTGATGGTACGTCGGCACCACGCGACTGCGGCGGTCGTGCCCGAGTGCACCACGGCCCACGCCGCCGCACCCCTTGCCACGGCTACGCCCGCCTGGGTGTGTTCCGTGGTGTATCTGGTCCGCGTGACCGTGCTGGTCCGCGATCGGGTCGACTGATCGAACGTCACCGCAGTGGCCCTCCCTGGTCGCTCTCACGCCTCGCGGCTGGTGGGAGGCGTGACATCCAGCAGGACCTGGCCGATCACTGCTTCGGACGTGACCCCGTCGAACTCGGCTTCGGGGTCGAGGATCAACCGGTGGGCGAGCACGACCTGCGCCAGGGCCTTGACATCATCCGGGGTCACATAGGTGCGACCCGAGGCGGCGGCCCAGCTCCGGGACGACCGCGCCAGGGCGATGGCCCCGCGCACAGAGACTCCGAGCCGCACCTGGGTCGCGGTCCGGGTGGCCTCGATCAGCCTGGCCACATAGTCGGTCACCAGCGGGTCGATGTACACGCCCCGGGCCAGGTCCGCCATGGTCAGCAAGGTCTGGGGCGTGACCACCGGGCTCAGCGTCGTCTTCTGGGCCGACCCCTCGATGATCGTCAGGGTCGAGGCATGGTCGGGGTAGCCGATGGAGGTCTTCAGCATGAACCGGTCGAGCTGGGCCTCGGGCAAGCGGTAGGTGCCTGCCTGCTCGACGGGGTTCTGGGTCGCGATCACCACGAACGGCAGGCCGACCGGACGGGTGACGCCATCGATCGTGACGTTTCCCTCTTCCATGACCTCCAGTAGTGCCGACTGCGTCTTCGGTGAGGCCCGGTTGATCTCATCGGCGAGGACGACATTGGCGAAGATCGGCCCCTTGTGGAACTCGAACTCGCCGGTCTTCTGGTCGTAGACCGTCATCCCGGTGACATCGCCGGGGAGCAGGTCCGGTGTGAACTGAATGCGGGTCGAGGTCCCTGAGATCGACTCGGAGATCGCGCGAGCCAGAGAGGTCTTACCGGTACCGGGGACGTCTTCGAGCAGCAGGTGCCCCTCGCTGAGCGCTGCGGTGAGTGCCAGGCGGACGACGTGCCGCTTGCCCAGGACCGCTTGCTCGATGTTCTCGGTCAGGCGCGCGAACGTGGTCTCGAACCAATTGGCTTGCTCTTGGGTGATGGCCATTGTCGTCTCTCCGGGTTGCCGTTCGGTCGTACTCCGTTCCTCTGCCGCTGACCGGCAAAGGCGTCTGACGTGCATCGTCAGCCTGCAGCTTAGTCAGGCGCCGCACAGGTGATGTCGTTGAGGGCGGTGCTATATCCCGTCAGTCCGGCGAGCTGGCCCTCGAACTCAACGGTGAGGCGCACGCCACCGGCGGTGAACAGGCTGGCTGGCGACCAGTTCTTGGTCGCGCCGTCGGCCGCTGTGTAGTCGAGGTTGTCGATCGCTCCGGTGCCCTGGATCGACCACGTCCAATCGGAGTCGTCCGGCACCTCAGCAGCGAAGGTCGGTGCCTCGAAGGTGAACGAGGACGTCGCCGTGCCCGTC
>JAATES010000283.1 GCA_015655615.1 Actinomycetales bacterium | reverse complement strand
GTCGATCTCCTGCTGGCCGGGGGCGCCCTCGTGGTGGGAGAACTCCACCGAGATGCCCATGGACTCCAGCATGGTGATGGCCGACCGACGGAAGTCGTGACCGGCGGCGCGTGCCACATGGTCGAAATAACCGCCTGAGTCGATCGGCACCAAAGGCTGATCGGGATCGCTGGGCTGCTCGAAGAGGTAGAACTCGACTTCGGGGTGAGTGTAGAAGGTGAAGCCCTTCTCCCGCGCCTTGGACAGCATGCGCTTGAGGACATTGCGGGAGTCCGCCAACGACGGCTCGCCGTCCGGCGTCAGGATGTCGCAGAACATCCGCGCCGTGCCGTGGGTCTCGCCGCGCCAGGGAAGGACCTGGAAGGTCGTCGGATAGGGCCGGGCGATCATGTCCGCTTCGTAGACCCGCGTGAGGCCCTCGATGGCGGAGCCGTCGAACCCGATGCCCTCGGCGAAGGCGGACTCCAGCTCGGCCGGGGCGATGGCCACCGACTTGAGAATCCCGAGCACATCGGTGAACCACAACCGGATGAACCGGATGTCCCGTTCCTCGATGGTGCGAAGCACAAACTCCTGCTGCCTGTCCATGGTCCTATCCTGCCTGATGTGGAGCCCGGATGGGGACCACCGCGCCCGGTGCAGTTCAGATCGGGACCACCAGGTGCGCCAGAAGGACGTAGACGGATGACCACTACGCTGGACACATGTCTGTACTTCGGATAGCCCTGGCTCAGATCGACACCACCGTCGGCGATCTCCAGGCCAACACCGCTGCCGTGCTGGCCTGGACGGGTCAGGCTGCCGCCCGCGACGCCCACGTGGTGGTCTTCCCCGAGATGACCCTCACCGGTTACCCGATCGAGGACCTCGCGTTGCGGGCCTCGTTCCGCCGCGCCGCCGACGCCGCAGTCGATCAGCTGGCAGCCGACCTTGCCACGGCGGGCCTGGGGCACCTCACCGTGGTCGTCGGCAGCGTCGGTCCGCTGCATCGCAATCCCGACGGTCCGCATGAACTGCCCACCAACCGGGCGCTGGTGCTGCGCGACGGCGAGGTGACCGACGCCTACGACAAGCACCACTTGCCCAACTACGGCGTCTTCGACGAGTTCCGGATCTTCGCCGCTGGGGACACCACGACCGTCGTCGAGGTGGCCGGGCGACGGCTGGGCATCGTGATCTGCGAGGACATCTGGCAGGACGGCGGCCCGGTGTCCACGCTCGCCGAACGGGATATCGACGCCCTTCTGGTCCTCAACGGATCGCCCTATGAGGAGGGCAAGGGCCATGTACGCGTCGACCTCGCCCGCCGCCGGGCCCGGCAGCTCAGTGCGCCGGTCGTCTACGTCAACCTGGTCGGCGGCCAGGACGACCTCGTCTTCGACGGCGGATCCTTCGTCGTCGGCGAGGATGGCGCCGTGCTGGCTCAGTCCCCTCAGTTCGTCGAGCACCTGCTGCTGTGGGACCTCGCCGACGACGGCACTGCCCTGACCGGCCGGCAGTTCCCGGCGCTGTCGACTGAGGCCGAGATCTACCGTGCGGCCACGCTCGGACTGGCCGGCTATGCCCGGAAGAACGGCTTCCATTCGGTGGTCCTGGGGCTGTCCGGCGGCATCGACTCCGCCCTGGTCGCCGCCATGGCCGCCGACGCGCTGGGCGGTGAGAACGTGACCGGGGTGTCGATGCCCTCGGTGTACTCCTCGGGCCATTCCAGGGACGACGCGGCGGACCTGGCGGCCCGCATCGGGGCGGACTACCGGGTCGTGCCCATCGCGCCGATCGTCGACGCCTTCCACGGACAGCTTCCGCTCGACGGCGTGGCAGCGGAGAACCTCCAGGCACGAGTGCGCGGCATGATCCTGATGGCATTGTCCAATGCCGAAGGCCACCTGACCCTGGCCACTGGGAACAAGTCGGAGCTGGCCGTCGGCTACTCGACCGTCTACGGCGATGCCGTAGGGGGGTATGCGCCGCTGAAGGACATCGACAAGTCGATGGTCTGGGCGTTGTCCCGGTGGCGGAACAACCTGGCGATCGATCGCGGAGAGCTCCCTCCCATTCCCGAGAGCTCGATCACCAAGCCGCCCTCGGCGGAGTTGCGCCCGGGCCAGGTGGACCAGGACTCACTGCCGCCCTATGACCTGCTGGACGTGGTGCTCGATTCCTACATCGAGCACGCCGAAGGCCGTCAGGAGCTCCTCGCGCGCGGATTCGCGCCCGAGATCGTCGACAAGGTCGTCTCCCTCGTCGATCGCGCAGAATGGAAGCGTCGGCAGTACCCGCTCGGACCCAAGGTGACGGCGCTGGCCTTCGGCCGGGACCGCCGACTGCCGATCACCTCGCGCTGGCGCGAACCTGAAGCCACTCCTAGCACTGCATCGTCGGAGGAATCATGACCGAGCCCCACCCTTCCTCGCCATCGGTTCCGGCGTCGCCCTCCGACGGGGCCGTCACCCCGCCCCTGCCGCCCGCCCCGCGGGTGCGGGTCCACCACCTAGCCCAGGCGAAGGCGGAGGGCCGCAAACTGACGATGCTCACCGCGTACGACGCCATCACCGCGCGGATCTTCGACGCGGCCGGAATCGACCTGCTGCTGGTGGGTGACTCGATCGGCGACAACGCACTCGGCCATCCGAACACCATTCCGGTCACCCTCGACGAGATGATCCCGCCGGCACGCGCCGTCGCCCGCGCGGCCCGGCATGCGCTGGTGGTGGTCGACCTGCCGTTCGGCACATATGAGGACTCAGCCCAGCATGCGTTCGCCTCGGCGGTCCGGGTCCTCAAGGAGACCGGCGCGCACGCGGTCAAGATCGAAGGCGGTCGGCGGGTGGCCGCACAAGTGGCTCTGCTCACCCAGTCGGGGATCCCTGTCGTGGGCCATCTGGGCTTCACCCCGCAGTCGGAGAACGTCCTGGGCGGCAAACGGGTCCAGGGCCGCGGTGACGAGGCGGCCACCCGCTTGGCCGCAGACGCCCTGGCGCTCGAAGAGGCCGGGGCGGTCGCCGTGGTGCTGGAGATGGTCCCCGGGCCGGTGGCGGCCCATGTCACCGAGGTCCTGCGCATCCCCACCATCGGGATCGGGGCCGGCGTCGAATGCGACGGGCAGGTCCTCGTGTGGACCGACATGGCCGGTATGGGTGACTGGTCGCCTCGGTTCGCACAGAGATTCGGCGAAGTGGGCAAGGCCCTCCACGAGGCAGCCTCCGCATATCTGACAGCAGTTCGTGGTGGTTCGTTCCCCGGGCCGGAGCAGTCCTACCGGAATTGAATTCCCGCGCCAGCCTGAAGGCCCTGCCGGGAGACCGCCCGGCCGAACGGCTCTTTCAGTCGTCGTCCCCGTCCTTCTCGTCACCCCAGCGCGCCTCGTCGTCATCCCACGCCGCGCTTCGCTGCTTGGCCGTCGCCAAGGCCGCCTGAGCCGCCTCTAGGGTGGGATAAGGACCCATACGGTGGGTCCAGGATGAGCCATGGCCGTGTTCGACCTCGCCGGTCAAGGTGTTGTAGTAGTACTCATCAGCGGTCGGGCACATGTCAGCCTCCTGCGGGTCAGGTCCCGCCATTGTGCCACCCCACAGTCCTGCCCACTAGGTGCGGGAGTTCCGTACACTCTTTCCTATGCCTGCTCTCGCTTCGCCTGGTCGCGCGCCCGTTGCCCCGGGTGTCGTGGGCCCGCGCCTGCCAGTTCCGCGCGACATCCCGCGCCCCGAATATGTCGATCGCCCCGCTCCGCGGCCCTTCGAGGGCTCCGACGTCGTCAGCGACGAGGTCGTGTCGCGGATTCGCCTCGCCTCACAGATCGCAGCCCGAGCCCTTGCAGAAGTCGGCAAGGCCATCGTCCCCGGGGTCACGACCGCCGAGCTCGATCGCATCGGCCACGAGTACATGATCGACCATCATGCCTACCCGTCCACCCTGGGATATCGAGGGTTCCCGAAGTCGCTGTGCACCTCCGTCAACGAGGTGATCTGCCATGGGATACCCGACTCCACAGTGTTGCGGGAGGGAGACATCATCAACATCGACGTCACGGCATTCGCTGACGGCGTGCACGGCGACAACAATGCGACTTTCCCGGTCGGTGACATCAGCGAGGAAGCCGCCTTGCTGATCGAGCGGACCCACGAGGCGATGAACCGCGGCATCAAGGCGGTCCTGCCCGGACGTGAGGTCAACGTCATCGGCCGGGTGATCGAGAAGTACGCGGCCCGTTTCGGCTATGCGAGCGTGCACGATTACACCGGGCACGGGGTCGGGGAGGCCTTCCACAGCGGGCTGATCATTCCGCACTACGACTCCGCGCCCCACTACGACACCGTCATCCAGCCCGGCATGGTCTTCACCATCGAGCCCATGCTGACGTTGGGGATCGACGAGTGGGAGACCTGGGACGACGGCTGGACGGTCGTCACGAAGGATCGCGCACTCACTGCACAGTTCGAACACACCCTGTTGGTCACTGATACCGGAGCGGAGATCCTGACGCTGCCATGAGCACCTCGTCGAACACCACCACCCAGCCGAACATCGCCTTAGGAATTGACATCGGTGGCACCGGGATCAAGGGCGCACCGGTGGATCTCAACACCGGCGAGCTGCTGGCTCAGCGCACCCGGATTCCCACGCCCGAACGCTCCACCCCTAAGGCAGTGGGAGCCGTCATCGCCGAGCTGGTCGGATCCTTCGGCCTGGGCGACGAGGTCCCCGTCGGGGTGGCCTTCCCCGGTCCGATCAAGAACGGGGTGGTGAAGTTCATCGCCAACCTGGACAAGTCATGGAAGGGCGTCGACCTGGCCCAGGTCGTCTCCGACGCGATCGGGCATCCCGCCTCGGTGCTCAACGATGCCGACGCAGCCGGTTACGGGGAAGCCCTCCATGGTGCCGCTGCT
>JAATES010000059.1 GCA_015655615.1 Actinomycetales bacterium | reverse complement strand
CGCCCAGTCGTCGAGCTCGCCATCGGCCGGATCGCCGTCAGCGGGCTTGCCACCGCCCCATGCCCTGTCGTCTGCCACGGCTCCGCCTCCCTGTCGGCCTCATGCGATCCGCATCGTCGTCTGTGCATCGTCGTCTGTGCATCGTCGCAGCACAGCCTAGGCCACGCCTGCGGGATCATCCTGGCCACACGTGGAATCCGTGCCTGGTCGGATCGACATACCCACGTTCCACCGCACGCACCAGCCGCCGGGGAACGCGAACGGTCCGCCCCTCGACCGTGACCGGCACGAGTTGCTCGGGTGTGGCCTTCCACTGCGAGCGCCGCGCGCGGGTGTTGGACCGCGACATCTTGCGCTTGGGGACGGCCATCAGCCCTGCCGTCCCTTCCACCGCGGGTTCTTCTTGTTGATCACGAAGACCCTGCCGCGGCGGCGCACCACGATCGAGCCTTCCTTGTTCTTCAGCGAGCGCAGCGAGGCGCGGACCTTCATGGCCGATCTCCTTCGGTGGGGGGGACCTCGCCGTTCAGCACGGCCGGGGTCAGGCGGCCATAGCGGCGGTTGAACTTCTCCACGCGGCCCGCTGTGTCCACCACGCGCGAACGCCCGGTGTAGAACGGGTGACTCGCGCTGGAGATGTCGACTTCGACGAGCGGGTAGGTGTTGCCATCGGTCCACTCGATGGTCTTGTACCCGGCGGGAACGTCGCCACCTAGGGTGGATCGCGTCAGAAAGCTGACGTCGCCTGCGGTGTCCCGGAACACAACCGGGCCATAGGCAGGATGGATGTTCTTGTTCATCAAGGGCCTCCTGAATTGACGGTGACGGACTACCAGCTGGACTTGCGCACACCTGGCAGCTCGCCGCGGTGTGCCATGGTGCGCAGCCGGATGCGAGAGAGACCGAACTTCCCCACATAGGCGCGCGGTCTGCCGTCGACCACGTCCCGGTTGCGCAATCGGGTCGCGCTGGCGTCCCGGGGCTGGCGCTGCAGCTCTGCCTGAGCAGCCGCCCGGTCTGCGTCGCTCGATGACGGGGCGGAGATGATCCGTTTGAGTTCGGCCCTGCGCTCGGCGTACCGGGCGACGACCTCGGCTCGCTGGTCGTTACGCGCGATCTTGGACTTCTTAGCCATGGCCTTTAACGCTCCTCACGAAAGTCGACATGCCGCCGGATGACCGGGTCGTACTTGCGCAGCACCACCCGGTCGGGGCTGTTGCGGCGATTCTTCCGGGTGACATAGGTGTACCCCGTGCCCGCCGTCGAGCGGAGCTTGATGATGGGGCGCAGATCGGCACGCTTGCCCGCCATCAGGACTTCTCCCCACGCGCACGCAGTTGGGCGATCACGGCGTCGATACCCCGCTTGTCGATCGTCTTGATGCCTTTGGCGCTGACCCGCAACGTGATGGTCCGGCCCAGGCTGGGAACCCAGTACCGCTTCTTCTGGATGTTCGGGTCGAAGCGGCGCTTGGTCCGCACGTGAGAGTGCGAGACGGTATGCCCGAAGCCGGGGCTTCGACCGGTGACCTGGCAGTGGGCGGACATGATGAGCCTCTCGATCGGAGCAGTGTCGGATGCCCGGCGCGGCCGAGCTCCGGCTGGCGGGCCCGCTTGACAGCGGAACGGTATGATTCTAGAAATGATTATCATTCCCGTCAAGATGGTGGCAATCGGGCGCCCAGCACGTCCCTGCGCCACCATCTGCCCCAAGGAGCCCGCATGACTGATCGTGCACACCACCGCAACCTGTCCCACCTTGATCGGATGACTCCACGCGCCGAGGTGAGCGTGATCGCCTCGTGCGACGGAGTGCTGCGAGCCAGCGCGGTCTTCGGGGTGGTGATGGACGATCAACGGACGGTGGCCCTGTTCCACGACATCGACGTCGAGGAAGGCCGGCTGCACCGGATGGTGGTCGACGCGTCGGGGGTCGTCGAGGACGACTGGCTGGAGATGGAACACGCTTGCGTCAGCTGCGCCGTGCGCGAGGACGCGATCCCCACGCTGAGCAGGCTGGTGGCCGACTCGCGCTGGGACCATGCAGTGCTGGCACTGCCGGTCACCGCAGAGAGCCTGCCCGCTGCACGTGCCCTAGCCGGGGCGACGCACCATGATGGCCCGCTGCGAGAGGCACGGCTCGCCACGGTGGCGTGTCTGGTCGAGGGCAGCGGAATCGAGGACGACCTCCTCGGAGATGCCTCGCTCGCGGAACGCGGTATCGCGCTAGTCGAAGAGGACGAGCGCGTCGTCGGGGAATGCGTGGCGGCTCAGCTGGAGCACGCGGACCTTGTCGTTGTGGCAGGGGACCCGGACGCCACGGGCAGTGACCTGATCGACGCTCTGCGCGGCAAGGACAGCCGGCGTCTTGACGGACTGCACCACCTCACCACGGCGATGCTGCGTGCGGGCAGGCACGATGCCCCTGCCGCCGAGCGCCGGTGCCATCCCTTACACGCCCTGCATACGGAGACCTCAGGAACCGGAGACCTCAGCAGCACGCCGCCCGGACACGTCGCTCCGACCAGCCGAGCCTGGATGCTGCACCTGCACAGCGACCGGCCCTTCCACCCGGAACGCCTACTGGAGAACATCGAACGGCTCGGATCAGGCAGGCTGCGATCACGCGGCGTGTTCTGGCTGCCGAACCGGCCCGACACCATGTGCCTCTGGGACGGGGCCGGAGGCCAGCTCAGCATCGGCGCCCTGGGTACCTGGGACGAGGTCCGCCACCCACGCCGCACGCACCTCGTCTTCATCGGCACCGGCGACGAACGACGAGCCCTGCAGGTGGCCTTCGACCAATGCCTGGCCGGTCCGGACGATGTCTCCGATGGCGGACTTGCCTGGCTCGACCGCGAGGATGTCCTCGAACCCTGGCTCGGGGAACGCCAGTAGCGTCAGCGCACCCCGCGGATCCGCCACACCACGGTCCCGGCCAGCAGTGCGGCGATCGCTCCGATGAGGAACCACAGCGGGTAACCGCCGATCCCCAGCGTCGCTCCCAACGCCAGGACGCCCGTACCGATGGCGGGCGCGATCACCTGGGGCAGGACCGCAGCCACGTTGAGCAGGCCCAGGTCCTTCGCAGCGTCGTGCGGATGCGGCAGCAGCTGGCTCGCGAGCGCCAGATCCACAGCGAAGTAGACCCCCACGCCGAGTCCGATCAGCCCCTGCCCGACGATCACCATCGTGACTGTGGAGGCCGTCGCCATCACCGCCAGGCCTGCGGCCATGACGATCCCCGCCGCCAGGATGAAGGGCCGTCTGCGGCCCAGCCGGTCGGACCACATCCCGGCCAGCGGGCTGACGACGATCATCAGGACTGCCGCAGCCATGTTGGCGTGCAACATCGTGCGGGCCACACCGGCCTCGTCCAGGCCGAGCTCGTCGGCCAGAAAGTACGGCACATAGGCGGCGATGCCGTAATAGCCGAACATCGCGCAGAACCTGGTCAGCCACATCCAGCCGAAGTCTCGGTCACGGCGCGGGTTGAAGACGAATGAGCCGAAGAAGTCGCGCACGCTGAATCTCCCGGCGGGCGGAACCGCCCGAGGCGCATCATGCAGCCGGACCGCGAACCAGGTCGCCAAAGCCAGCGCGACGAACCCGGGGAGGACAAAGCGCCAGAAATCGGAGGCCACCACCGTCACCACGAAGGTGCCGCCCAGAATGGCCAGTGGGCTGGTCATGCCGACCGCACCGGTCACGCGACCGCGCTGCGGCCCGGGCACCTGGTCGGCCAGGGTCGCGTTGGCTGCAGCGAAAGCGGCGTTGATCGCGATCTGGGTGAGGCACCAGGCCACGGCCAGCATCGCCACGGACCTCGTCGCACCAGCCACCACCAGGCTTGCGAGCGCCACGAGGGCGCCGCCCACGATCCAAGGCCTGCGTCTGCCCCAACGCGACATCGTGCGATCGGACAGCCTGCCGGCGAGCGGACTGGCGACGAGCGCGCTGAGTGCCCCGAGCGACAGCACGAGGCTCAACGTCGCGGTCGCCTCTGCCTCCGGCACGATGTGCTTGACCTTGAACGACAACGCGACCATCGCCGGGGTGAACACGGCCAGATAACAACCGAGACTCGTCGCGAAATACCCTCGCGTGTAACGTCCCAGACTGGAGCTGGTCAACGCGTGATCGGTCATCGGCTCAGGGCCTAGAGCCCTGAATAGGAATGCTTGCCGTTGAACAAGATGTTGACGCCCGTGAAGTTGAACAGCACGCACGCGTAGCCGACGATCACCAGGTAGGCAGCTCGTTTGCCTGTCCATCGCTGTGTGGCGCGCGCGTGCAGATAGGCCGCATAGACCACCCACACCACAAAGCTCCAGACCTCCTTGGGGTCCCACCCCCAGTACCGGCCCCAGGCGTCCTCGGCCCAGATCGCGCCCCCGATGACCGTGAAGGTCCACATCACGAAGCCCACAGCGTTGATCCGGAAGCTGAGGACCTCGAGCTTCTCCGGAGTCGGTACTGACGTCAGCCAATCCCAGCGCAGCAGACGCCAGGCGAGCACCGTCCTGCCGCGTGACGCCACGCCTTCGCCGCGCAGCACCGTGGAGCCCTCGTCAT
>JAATES010000055.1 GCA_015655615.1 Actinomycetales bacterium | reverse complement strand
GTGGTGCGCCATCAGGGACTCGAACCCCGAACCCGCTGATTAAGAGTCAGCTGCTCTGCCAATTGAGCTAATGGCGCGCGATTGAGAACACTACCAGCGCTCACACACGATTGGCCAATCGGCACCGTCCAGCATCCAGGGCTCGCCGGCATGCCGCCTATGGTCCGGACTACAGTGGATCACTGTTGCCATACGAAGGAGCATCATGACGGACAGACTCTCCCCGGGGGACCTCGCTCCCGACTTCACACTGCCGACCGCGGACGGTGGCCAGGTCTCGCTGAGCGCGCTACGAGGACGACGCGTCGTCGTGTACTTCTACCCCGCCGCAGGCACCCCCGGTTGCACCAAGCAAGCCTGCGACTTCCGCGACAGTCTCGCCTCCCTGCAATCGCACGGCTACACCGTGATCGGCATCTCGCCCGACGCCCCCGCTAAGCTGGCTGTGTTCGCCGAGGCAGAGCAATTGACCTTCCCGCTGGCCTCCGATTCCGACAAGTCCGTCCTGACCGCCTACGGAGCCTACGGCGAGAAGTCGCTGTACGGAAAGCTCACCCGCGGGGTCATCCGCTCGACCTTCGTCATCGACACCGAAGGCCATGTGGAGTTGGCCCAATATGCCGTCAAGGCCACCGGGCATGTCGCGCGTCTCCGCAAACAGCTTGGGATCGACGCCGACTGACGGAGCCGGCTGACGGACACCCGTGCCGCGGTTGCCGGCGGGGCCCGTAGGTTGCACTGCCGGCGAGCACTTAGAATCGACAAGCCCGATGAGCCACCCGCTCGGCGGGTGCGATAGCGCGCGAGTGGCGTAATTGGCAGCCGCGCCAGGTTTAGGTCCTGGTGTCTTCGGACGTGCGGGTTCGAGTCCCGCCTCGCGCACCACGTTTTTGCAGGGCAGGCCGGCCGCCGGTCGGAGGCTGCTGTCCGACTGCGCGAATCAGCGCCCGGTGGCCATGTGACTCAGCCCCGCCCCTCGGTCTCGCCAGTTTGTTAAGATTCCTTACATGGATGGACAGCTGTCGTTGGTGCCGCATCCGGCCCGCGTGCTCCGAACTGCTGGCCCCGGGGCCGATCTCTCCGCCGGTGTGCGATTCACCGGTGACCGAGAAGCAATCACTCAGGCTCGACGGCTGTTCGCGGACCACGGCCTGATCCCGGAGCCTGGCATGCCGATCCTCCGCAGCAGTCCTGCCACCTCAGGAGAGACCTCCGGCACGAATCCGCCCTCCGAGGTCCTCCTAGACCTTCGTCTCGCTCCGGGAGGCCCCGCGGAGTCCTATGTTCTGGTCAGCCAAGGGCCCACGATCACGATCACCGCACCCGACCCCCACGGACTCCAGCACGGAATACACACGCTGATACAGCTCGTCGCACAGGATGGCAGTGTCCCCGCCATCAGAATCGTGGACGCACCCCGCTTCGCCCACCGTGGGCTTTCGCTCGACGTCGGCAGGCACTTCTTTCCGGTGGAGACCGTCTCTCGACTGCTCGATCAGATGGCCGCGCTCAAACTGAACGTTCTCCACCTGCACCTCACAGACGACCAGGGCTGGCGGCTGCAACTCGCCAGCCACCCCGAACTGGCGGCCCGGGGGTCGTCGACCTCAGCACTCGGCGACGTCGGGGGCCACTACACGACAGCTGAGTACCAGCGCATCATCGCCTATGCCGCTGACCTGCACATCATGGTGATCCCCGAAATCGACGTCCCTGGGCACACCCATGCCGTCAGCCTCTCTCACCCCGAGCTCGTCGCTGAGCCGGTGCTGTCGCCTTCCGTGATGGACACCATCGAGTCGTTCGGCGGCGGAGTGCCGATCTCCGGTCATCCCTATACCGGCTTCGCCGTGGGATTCTCCTCCCTGCGCATTCACGACGAGGCCACCTGGGAGCTCCTCGCCGACGTCTTCGGAGAACTCGCCGAACTGACCCCGGGACCCTACGTGCATATCGGTGGCGACGAGGCACTGGGCACACCCTCCGAGGATTATGCCGAGTTCGTCACCCGGGCCACCGCCCTGGTGGCAGCGACCGGAAAGATCCCCATCGCCTGGCACGAGGCAGGTGCCGCCAGCGATCTCACCCCCGGCACGATCGGCCAATACTGGGGCTTCGTCGTCCCGACCGACGGGATGGACGACAAGGCCCGAGCCTTCGTCGACCGAGGTGGCCGGCTGATCCTCTCCCCTGCGGATGCGCTCTACCTCGACCTGAAATACGACGACTCGACCCCCCTCGGCCTGACATGGGCCAACGGGACCACCAGCGTCGAGCGCTCCTATTCCTGGGAGCCGACCGAGGTCGTCGACGGCATCGAGGAGGACGACATCCTCGGTATCGAGGCCGCCGTATGGACCGAGACCATGTCGACCGAGGAGGACCTGCAGCCCTTCGC
>JAATES010000031.1 GCA_015655615.1 Actinomycetales bacterium | reverse complement strand
TCATCATGCTCATCAACTTCAACCTGAATGGCGAGGACGTCGCCGTCATCGAGATCTGGGAGGACAAGGTCCCTGAGATCGCGGCCAAGCTCCGCGAGGCCCTGCCGTTCCCGACCTACCTCCAGCACGGCAAGCTCACCGGCGACCTGCTCCTGATGCAGACGAAGATCCTGGCGGACTGGGAGAACATCTTCTACCCCGAGGAGTTCGCGGAGAGCGACGTCCCCGCGGACTTCTCTCCGCGTGGCTCGGTGTCCTACTACGGTCCTCGCCAGCAGATCTCCATCATGTACGGCGACGACATCCCGCCCGAGCCGCTCCCGGTGTCCGGCATCGGCCAGGTCATCCAGGGAGCCGAGGCACTCGAGCTGATCGGGTTGCGCACGTGGCTGGAGCCCGGCGCGCGCGTCGTGCTGTCGCTGGCCGACGACCAGGTCGCCAAGTAAGTCCTGTCCGCAGGGGGTCAACTCGATGGTGCCGAACCGGCACGCCATGATCTACGACCTGAAGGAGGATCCCCGTGGAGGGTATCCGTGGTAACCAGCAGGCAAGCCGCAAGCGCGGCTTCGGCCCGGGTGGCCGTACCGCGTTCGCGGCCGCCACCGTAGCAGTCCTGGCAGTGGTCCTCACTGCCTGCTCCGGCTCAGATTCCGGATCGGGCGCGACGACGTCGCCCTCGGCGAGCGCCTCCGCGGCCATCGTCGACGGCGGCACGTTGCGCGTCGGCATCACCTCGTTGTCGACCTCGGACGCCCTCGACCCCGCGGAGTCGAGTACCGCCGGTGGCTACGCGATCGCCGGCCAGCTGTATGACACCTTGACCGAGTACGACACCGAGGGCAAGGTGGCCATGCGGCTGGCCGAGTCGGTGGAGGCAGGAAAGGACGCGAGCGTGTGGACGGTCAAGCTCCGTGACGACGCCACCTGGTCCACCGGCGAGGCGGTCACGGCAGACGACGTCAAGAGCACGTTCACCCGCATCTTCGACCAGAAGCTGCCTCCCTCGGAGTCGTTGTCCTACATCGACCCGGATCAGATCGCGGTGGTCGACGCCACGACGCTGACCTTCACGCTGAAGGAGCCCACCGTCCTGTTCCCGGAGGCGCTGACCTCCCCCACGGTCAGCATCGTCCCGCAGGACTTCGACCCCGCAGCACCGGTGGGATCGGGTCCGTTCGTCCTGGGCACCAACACGCCCGGCACCTCCGTGACCTTCACGGCCAACAAGAAGTACTGGGCGGGCAGCCCGCACGTCGACTCGCTCGAGCTCATCAGCTTCGCGGATGCGTCGGCACAGGTCAATGCGCTCATCGGCGGCCAGATCGACATGGCCTCGGGCCTGGACCCGAGCATGGTCAGCACTGTCAAGGCCGCCGGGAGCGGGTTCGTCGTCGACAACTACGCGACCTCGGGAACCCTGACATGGCAGATGAACGTCGAGCAGAAGCCCTTCGACGACCCCGTCGTCCGCCAGGCGCTGCGGCTCGCGGTGGATCGTCAGCAACTCGTGGACCAGGTGCTCAGCGGCTACGGAACGGTCGGCAACGACATCTTCAATCCGTTCGACCCGATGTACAACAGCACACTGGCACAACGGTCGGCCGATCCAGCGGCTGCGAAGAAACTGCTCGAGGACGCGGGATACACCTTGCCCATCGCAGTGGAGCTCACTGCGGCCCCGCTGACCTCGTTCTCGGATCGCCTCAACGAGGTGTTCGTGCAGCAGGCCGCGGCGGCGGGCTTCGACATCTCGTTCAAGTCCGTCGACTCGGCGACGTACTACGGCGACGCGTATGGGACGTATCCGCTGTCGATGTCCTACTGGGGCTTCCTCGGGATCTTCGACCAGGCCGCTTTAACCATCGCGAACGATGCACCGTACAACGCGACCAAGTGGCACGATGACGCCTACGACAAGCTCTACAACGAGGCCGTGACCACGGTCGACACGACCAGGCGCACGGACCTCGTCCACCAGATGCAGCAGATCGAGTACGACAGCGGCGCGTATGTCGTCGCCGTGTTCCTCGACTCCATCAGCGCCTACTCCGACCGGGTGGCCGGATACTCGACCTACCCCAACACCGATGGTGGCAACGGCTATCACTTCAACACCATGGGATTCACGTCCTGAGGTTCTGAGCCGTTGCACGCAGGAAGGTGAGCAGCATGACCACGATGACGACGAGTGACACCCGGCGAGTATCTGACTCCGGAAGGCTTCTGGGCCGCATGATCGTGCGGCGACTCCTGGCGGCCGTCCTGATGCTCTTCGTCGTGTCACTCGTCGTCTTCGTGCTGACACAGGCACTGCCCGGCGACGTGGTGCGCCAGATGCTGGGACAGTCGGCCACCGCCGATCAGGTGGCCCGGCTGCGAGCGGAGCTGGGACTCGACCAGCCGCTGATCGCCCAGTACCTCTCCTGGGCCGGTGATCTGCTGCATGGCGACCTGGGCGTCTCGCTGACATCGGGGGAACAGGTCTCCACGATGATCGGCTCCCGGCTCGGGGCCACGGCGTCATTGGTCGTCGTGACCTTCGCCCTGATGGTGCCCTGCGCATTCGTCCTGGGAATCGCTGCGGCCCGGCGTCCGGGCGGCGTGATCGATCATGTGGTGTCGGGTGCGGTCACGGTCATCCTGTCGTTGCCGGAGTTCGTGGTCGGGATCCTGCTGATCGTGCTGCTGGCCACCGGGGCGTTCCGCATCCTGCCACCGACCTCGGTGATACCCGCAGGTCAGTCCCTGTGGCAGCACCCCCAGTTGCTGATCCTGCCCGTCCTGACGCTGGTGGTCACGGCCCTGCCCTATCTCACGGAGTCGGTCAAGAGCGCGATGCGGGACGAACTGGGCTCGGAGTACATCCGCTGGGCGAGGCTGTCCGGCATCAGGGAGTCGCGGCTGGTGATCCGGCACGCGCTGCGCAACGCGTTGGCGCCCAGCCTCCAGGTCAGCGCCATGACGCTGACCTACCTGCTGGGCGGAACGGTGGCCATCGAAGTCGTCTTCAACTACCCGGGGATCGGCTCGGCACTGGTCAGCGCTGTCACGGACCGCGATGTCCCCGTCGTGCAGGGGATCGTGATGATCGTCGCCGCCGCGTCGCTCGTGGTGTATGTGGTCGCTGACCTCCTGGCACTCATCGTGACGCCCCGAGCCCGGAGGAGGGCCCAGTGAACACTGCCGAAGAGATCGACGTCGCAGCCGGGACCACTGCCCGGCATGACTCGCGCCGAACCTCCGTGCTGAGGCGGGTCGCGCGTGACCCGCGCACCCTGATCGGAGCACTGGCCGTGATCCTGATCCTGGTCGTGGTCATCATCGGTCCGCACCTGGCGCCACACGACCCCGGAGACTTCGTCGGAGCGCCGTTCGCCGCAGCCGGTCACGATGCACTCCTGGGGACGGACATCCTGGGCCGCGACGTATGGAGCAGGCTGCTCGCAGGAGGGCTGACCTTCGTCGTCCAGGGGGTGGTGGCCACCGTGGCCGGAGTGGGACTCGGCGCTGTGCTGGGCGCGGTCATCTCCTTGCTGTCGCGTCGTACGGGCGAGTTCCTGCTCAGCATCAACGACACGTTCATCGTCATCCCGCAGATCCTGGTGTCCCTGCTGATCATCACCCGGTTCGGAGCGAATCCCTGGGTGCTGGTCTCGGTGGTGGCGTTCTCGCACATCGCGCATACGACTCGCGTGGTGCGTGCCGCCACCCTGCGGGTCGTCTCGCAGGACTACGTCAGGGCCGCCGAGGGGATCGGGATGTCCCGGGCGCAGATCGTCGCCAAGGAGCTGTTCCCGAACGTGCTCCCGGTGCTGCTCGTCGAGCTCGGCATCCGGATGGCGGCGTCATTCGTGCTGCTGGCCTCGCTGAACTTCCTTGGCTTTGGTTCCTCCGGAATGGAATGGGGTCGCATGATCGAGGAGAACAAGGGCGGGATCGCCGTGCAGCCGTGGGCCGTGATGGCGCCGGTCCTGGCGATAGCGATCCTGCTGATCGGGATGAACCTGGTCCGTGACGGGATCAGCCGCGCCGTCTCCGCGAGGTCCGCACGATGAGCAGCGCTGCAGACATCGCACCCGGTCCCGCGCTGGTCACCATCGACGGATTGCGAGTGGTCGTCTCGGCCACCGGCGAGACGATCCTGCCCAGTGTGTCCTGTGCGATTCCGGCCGGTCAGATCGTCGGTCTCGCAGGTGAGACCGGGTCCGGCAAGTCGACGCTGGGACTCAGCCTGCTCGGGTTCACCCCTCCCGGCCTCAGGGTGGCTGACGGGTCCATCGAGGTCCTCGGTCATCCCATGCTCACGTTGCCTGCGGCCCAGCTGCGGGAGCTGCGGGGCGGGGCCGTCTCCTACGTCCCCCAGGACCCGGCCGCCGCCCTGAACCCGGCATTGCGCGTCGGCGATTTCATGGCGGAGGTGCTGGCCGCGCACGGTGTCAGCGACCGCGAGGTCAGGCAGGAGCGGATCGCCGAGCTCTTCGCGGCGGTCGGCTTGCCGGACACGGCCGGATTCGCCCGTCGGTACCCGCACGAGCTGTCCGGCGGGCAGCAGCAGCGGGTGGCGATCGCCATCGCCTTCGCCCTGGAACCCCGGCTGGTGGTCATGGATGAGCCGACCACCGGCCTCGACGTCTCCACGACCCTGGCGGTGGTCGACCTGGTGCGCCGCCTCAGCCACGACGCGGGGGCGAGCGTGGTCTTCGTCTCGCACGACCTCCGGCTGCTGATGACCTTCGCCGACCGGATCCTGGTCCTGCTGCAGGGGGAGGTGGTCGACGACGTCGCGGCTGGCAGGTTCGCCGACGAGATCACGCATCCCTACTCCCGCCGGCTGCTCGCCTCGTTGCCCAGGACGGATCGGCGGTCTCCGCGGGTCGCCGGCCCGGAGCGACCTGCGATCGGCCTCGAGCTCGCGGCCGTCAGCGCTCGCTACGGCAGCACGGTGGTGACGCATGACGTGAACCTGCGGGTCGCCGTGGGGGAGTGCGTGGCGCTCGTCGGCGAGTCCGGCAGCGGGAAGACCACGCTGGCCCGGTGTGTCGCGGGCTTCCACGACGACTACGACGGAGACGTGGCCCTGATGGACAAGGCTGTGCCACGGTCACTGACCCGGCGATCAGCTGCCGAGCGCGCCACAGTCCAGTACGTGTTCCAGAACCCGGACGCCTCATTGAACCCGCGACGTGGCGTCGGGGAGTCCGTGGCACTCGCGGCCCGTCAGACCCGGGGACTCTCCCGGCGGGAATCCCGTGCGGAGGCGCTCCGGCTCCTCGAACGGGTGGGACTGCGCCGCGATCACCTGGGCGCCTTGCCACATGAGCTCAGCGGGGGGCAGCGGCAGCGCATCGCCCTGGCCAGAGCCCTGGCGGCCGACCCGGATGTCCTGGTATGCGATGAGGTCACCTCGTCCCTCGACGTCTCGGTGCAGGCCGAGATCGTCCGGCTGCTCCAGGAGCTGCAATGGGAACGCGGCCTGACCATGCTGTTCATCACCCATGACCTCGCGCTCGCCCAGGTGATCGCTGCCCGCACCGTGGTGCTGCTGCATGGCGAGGTCGTGGAGCAAGGTGACAGCAGGACCGTGCTGCACGACCCCCAGCACGACTACACCCGGACCTTGGTCGAGGCCGCCCGCGCCACTCACGTCGGTGAGTGAGAGCCAGCTGCGCAGGTCAGCGCGGACGAAGCCGCTGACCGAGGTCACCCGCCGCCCGGATCGCTGCGGCAGCCAGTCGTGACTGCTGCGCCGGATCGACGTCTGCTGCCTCATAGGTGATGGCCAGGCCCGCGGCGGGGTGCCCCCGGTGGTCCATCACGGCGGCTGCCACCGAGGAGAATCCCGGGGTGATGTCCCCCTCCTCGCGCGCCCAGCCGCTCTGGCGCACCTGCGACAGGACGGCTCGCAGCTCGGAGATCCGCGTAGGCCCCACGTCGGTGCGCTGGGTGAACGCCGCCGAGGTGGGATAGAGCGCCAGCAGCTGTGCGGGGCTGAGGTGCGCGAGCATGGCGCGCCCCGAGGCCGTGAGGTGGCTGGGGAGCCGGACGCCGACGTTCGTGACCAGGGGGGGACGCCGGGCGGCGCGCTCTTCGACGACGTAGAGGACCTCATTGCCGTGCAGGACCGCCAGATGGGCGTTCTGCCCGATCTGATCGACGAGCCTGGCGAGGATCGGCCGGGCCAGCCGGGCTATTGGCACCTGGCGGGAGAACGCGGAACCGAGCTCGAACGCGACCACTCCGAGTTCGTAGCGTCGTTCACCGGGCAGGTGGACGACGAAGCCCTGATCGATGAGGACCTTGAGCAGCTGATACACGCTCGACCGCGGAAGCGACAGTGCCAGGGCGATCGACGAGGCCCGCTGGGCACCTTGCTCCGAGATCAGCCGCAGGATCCGCAGAGCCGCGTCGGCGGCGGGGACGGGGACGGGTGTGCTGCGCGCCCTCTGATACCCGGGAGTGAGGACCGTGGGCTTACCACTGGATGGCAGAGCTTTCCGTCCTATGTCACCGGGGGATGAACTGTCTGACATACCAGACAGTATCGCGCAGGAATGCCTTCTTCGTCACCGAGATGGTGCGAAAGATGGACATATGACGACGCTTCCGAGTTCACCCAGCACCCCGTTGCACACCGGCGCCCCCTTGCCCCAGGTGGTCATCGTGGGGGTGGGGCCATTGACCGTGGAGGACGTGGTCGCCTGTGCGCGGTACGACGCGCCGATCCAGCTGGACGACGACGCGCTCGCGCAGATCGCGGCGACGCGGTCCGTCATCGAGTCACTCGCGGACGACACCGTGGCGCATTACGGGGTCTCCACCGGCTTCGGTGCCCTCGCGACCAAGCACATACCGCACGAGATGCGCGCTCAGCTGCAACGCAGCCTGGTCCGCTCCCATGCGGCGGGCACCGGCCCCGAGGTGGAACGCGAAGTGGTCCGCGCCCTGATGCTGCTGCGTCTCTCCACGCTGGCGACCGGGCGGACCGGGGTCCGTCCGGAGGTCGCGGCCACCTATGCCGGAATGATCAACGCGGGGATCACCCCCGTCGTCCGCGAATACGGGTCCCTCGGATGTTCCGGCGACCTCGCCCCCTTGGCCCACTGTGCGCTCGCACTGATGGGCGAAGGCGAGGTCCGCGACCACGACGGCCGGCTCCTGGCCGCCGGGGAGGCGCTGGCCGAGGCCGGTCTGACTCCCGTGGTGCTCCGGGAGAAGGAGGGGCTGGCGCTGATCAACGGCACCGACGGCATGCTCGGCCAGCTCTGCCTGGCGATCCACGACCTCGAGAACCTGCTGACGGCGGTCGACATCGCCGCCGCGATGAGCGTGGAGAGCCTGATGGGCACGGACGCGGTCTTCGCCGCCGATCTGCAGCGCCTGCGCCCGCACGCCGGGCAGCGGGTCTCCGCGGCGACGATCACGTCGATGCTGCAGGGGTCGCAGATCATGGCGAGCCACCGTGGTCCCGAATGCACCCGGGTGCAGGACGCCTACTCGCTGCGGTGCGCCCCGCAGGTGCACGGCGGCGCGCGGGACACGGTCGCCTATGCCCGCAGCGTCGCGGAGGTGGAGCTGGGATCGGCCATCGACAACCCCGTGGTCACCCCGGACGGTCGGGTCGAGTCCAACGGCAACTTCCACGGCGCGCCACTCGCGTACGTGCTGGACTTCCTGGCGATCGTCGTCGCCGACGTCGCGTCGATCTCGGAGCGTCGCATCGACCGCTTCCTCGACGTCTCGAGGAACAGCGGGCTGCCGCCGTTCCTGGCCGACGACCCGGGGGTCGACTCGGGGCTCATGATCGCCCAGTACACCGCCGCCGCCATGGTCTCCGAGCTCAAGCGCCTGGCCGTACCCGCGAGCGTGGACTCCATCCCGTCCTCGGCCATGCAGGAGGACCACGTCTCGATGGGCTGGTCGGCCGCACGCAAGCTGCGCCGGGGGGTCGACGCGCTCGCCCGGGTCGTCGGGATCGAGGTCCTGACGGCAGCGCGGGCTCAGGATCTGCGTTCGCCCTTGCAGCCGGCCCCGGCCACGGCAGCCGTGCGCAACCTGGTGCGGGCCTTCGCCCACGGTCCCGGACCGGACGAGTGGCTGTCCCCGCAGATCGAGCAGGCGGCGGAGCACGTCCGCTCGGGTGCCGTGGTCAACGCGGCCCGAATGGTCGCGCAGCTGCACTGAGGCCAGACCGGCACATCCACAGGCACACCCAGGCATAGGAGGAAGACGATGATCGGAGCTCGACCGGTGCGCGCCCCGCGCGGAACCACGCTGACGGCTCGCAGCTGGCAGACGGAGGCCCCCCTGCGGATGCTGATGAACAACCTCGACCCGCAGGTCGCGGAACGACCCGACGACCTGGTCGTCTATGGCGGAACCGGCCGGGCCGCCCGGTCCTGGGAGGCCTACGACGCCATCGTGCGCACGCTGACGGACTTGAAGGAGGACGAGACCCTCCTGGTGCAGTCCGGAAAGCCCGTCGGCGTCCTGACCACCCACGAGTGGGCGCCGCGCGTGCTGATCGCCAACTCCAACCTGGTGGGTGACTGGGCGAACTGGCCGGAGTTCCGCCGTCTGGAGGACCTCGGTCTCACCATGTACGGCCAGATGACCGCCGGTTCCTGGATCTACATCGGCGCGCAGGGAATCCTGCAGGGCACCTACGAGACGCTGGCAGCGGTCGCCGAGAAACGCTTTGGCGGCACGTTGGCCGGGACGTTGACGCTGACCGGTGGCTGCGGGGGCATGGGCGGCGCCCAGCCGCTGGCCGTCACCCTCAACGGCGGCGTCTGCCTGATCATCGAGGCCGACGAGGCGAAGTTGCACCGACGGGTCGCCGAACGCTACCTCGACCGGGTCGAGACCGATCTCGACACCGCCATCGCCCTGGTCACCCGGGCCAAGGCCGACCACACCGCGCTGTCCGTCGGGCTGGTGGGCAACACGGCCGACGTCCTCCCGGAACTGTTGCGCCGCGGCGTCGAGGTCGACGTGGTGACCGACCAGACCTCGGCACACGACCCCCTGTCCTACCTGCCCTCGGGGGTCGCCGTTGAGGACTGGCATGATCTGGCTGCGGCCGACCCGGCCGCCTTCACCGACCGGGCCCGGGAGTCCATGGCCCGCCACGTGGCGGCGATGGTCGGCTTCCTCGACGCCGGTGCCGAGGTGTTCGACTACGGGAACTCGCTGCGCACCGAGGCGCAGCTGGGCGGCTATGAGCGGGCCTTCGCCTACCCCGGCTTCGTCCCGGCCTACATCCGCCCGCTGTTCGCCGAGGGCAAGGGACCGTTCCGCTGGGCCGCGCTCTCGGGAGACCCGCATGACATCGAGGTCACCGACGAGGCGATCCTCGAGCTGTTCCCCGACAACGACCACCTGCACCGGTGGATCCGGGCCGCGCAGCAGAAGGTGGCGTTCCAGGGACTGCCGGCGCGGATCTGCTGGCTGGGCCACGGCGAGCGCGACAAGGCCGGGCTGCGGTTCAACGAGCTGGTGGCCGAGGGTCGCCTCAGTGCTCCGATCGCGATCGGCCGGGACCACCTGGACTCGGGATCGGTCGCCTCGCCCTACCGGGAGACCGAGGGCATGCGCGACGGCTCCGACGCGATCGCCGACTGGCCGCTGCTCAACGGCCTGGTGGCCGCCTCCTCCGGAGCGACCTGGGTCTCGCTGCACCAAGGTGGCGGTGTGGGCATGGGCCGCTCCATCCACGCCGGTCAGGTGTGCGTCGCCGATGGCACGCCTCTCGCGGCGCGCAAGCTGGCCCGGGTGCTGGGCAACGACCCGGCCATGGGCGTGCTGCGACACGTCGACGCAGGCTACGACGAGGCGCGCGAGGCCGCGGTCCGCGGCGGGCTGATCATCCCGATGGACGCCGAGGCTCAGCGATGAGTGCATCGCCGACGGTGTCACCGGCCGCCGCCGCGACGTTTCGCAGGTGCTGGGCGGACCTCGAACCCGTGGGGCGGGAGGCGGACGGGACCTACCGGCGCCTGGCCTGGACGCAGGAGGACCTGACCTTGCGCGCCTGGTTCCGGGCCGAGCTGGCGACCCGCGCCCTGGTCGAGCATGTCGATCGGGCCGGGAACATCTGGGGCTGGTGGGGTGACCCCGATGCCGACGGCCCGGGCATCGCCACCGGAAGCCACCTGGACTCCGTTCCCGGTGGCGGCGCCTACGACGGCCCTCTGGGGGTGGTCGCGGCACTCGCGGCCGTCGATGAGCTCCGGGCCCAGGGTTTCACTCCGCACCGGCCCATCGCCGTGGTCTGCTTCAGCGATGAGGAGGGGGGGCGGTTCGGGATCGCCTGCGTGGGATCGCGGGTGCTGACCGGCGCGCTGGAGCCGGCCCGGGCCCTCGCACTGACCGACGATGCCGGGACCGCGTTGTCACAGGCGCTGGAGGATGCCCGGGTCCAGGGCGACGACAGCGCTCCCGCGCCGGAGGCCTGTGGGCCGGACCGGCAGGCGCTGGGCCGCGTGGCGAGGTTCGTCGAGGTTCACGTGGAGCAGGGACTCAGCCAGGAGGCCTCGGGGGATCCGCTGGCCGTCGGCACCGCCATCTGGCCGCACGGCCGGTGGCGTGTCACCATCAACGGCACCGGGAATCACGCGGGCACCACGGCCCTCGAGGACCGGGACGACCCTGTCATCGGGCTCGCCGAGTTCGTCCTTGCGGTGCGCCGGTCTGCTCGGCAGCATGAGGCGCGTGCCACAGTGGGGCGGGTCCTGGTCGAGCCCGGGGGGACGAATGTGATCGCGAGCCGGGCCACGGCCTGGCTGGACATCCGGGCGGTCCGCACGGAGAGCATCGAGGCGGTGCTCGCTGACCTCGCCTTCGCTGAGCCGGTACGGGAATCCTGGACGGCAGGGGTCGACTTCGACGACGCAGTGGTGACTGACCTGGCCACCGCGACGCACCAGCTCGGCCTCGACGCACCGCGGCTCGGCACCGGGGCCGGGCATGACGCGGGCATCCTGTCCCAGGCGGGAATCCCCAGCGCCATGATCTTCGTCCGCAACCCCACCGGGATCTCGCACGCCGTAGGCGAGGGCGCACGCGAGGAGGACTGCCTGGCCGCTGTCGCGGTGCTCGCCCGGGCGCTGGCGCAGTGGTCGTCCGCACGGGCAGCGCGATGACGGCCTACTGGTGCGGCTCGGCCTGGCTGCCCGGCGGTGTGAGGTCTGACGTGCGGATCATCACTGCCGCAGGCCGGATCGAGGCCGTCGAGGTCGGCGCGGTGGCGCAGCCTGCTGACCAGCGGCTGCCTGGCCTGGTGCTCCCGGCTTTTGCGAACGCCCACTCGCATGCCTTTCACCGGGCGCTTCGCGGGGTGTCGGCCCCGGGCGACTTCTGGTCCTGGCGCCGGGCGATGTACGCGCTCGCGGACCGCCTGACCCCGGATACCTACCTGGCCCTGGCCCGGGCACTGTACGCAGAGATGGCCCTGGCCGGAGTCGCCGCGGTGGGCGAGTTCCACTACCTGCACCATGCGCCGGGGGGCCGGAGCTATGCGGACCCCCACACGATGGCATGGGTTCTGCGCCAGGCGGCCGCGGACGCCGGTGTCAGCCTGACCCTGCTCGACACCTGCTACCTCGCCGGAGGCATCGGCGAGCAGTTGACCGGAGCGCAGATCCGGTTCGGCGACGGCGACGCCGAGCGCTGGGCCGCCCGGGTGGAGGACCTGCGCCAGAGCGTGGGAGACGCACCGGGCGACGGATTCCGGGTCGGCGCGGCCATCCATTCGGTCCGGGCGGTCCCTCCGGACCAGCTCCCGGAGGTGGTTCGATGGGCGCAGGACGCCGCCGCTCCGTTGCACGTCCACCTCTCCGAGCAGGTCCAGGAGAACCAGCGGTGCCAGGAGGCCTATGGCAGGACACCGGCACAGGTGATGGCCGAGGCAGGGGTCTGGGGCCCACGGACCACCGCGGTGCATGCGGTCCACCTGACGGATGACGACATCGCCCTGCTGGGGGACTCGGGCACGACAGCCTGCTCGTGCCCGAGCACGGAACAGGACCTGGGAGACGGTCTGGCCCCCATGGCGCGGCTGCGTGCGGCCGGTTGCCGCCTGGCGGTGGGCTCGGACCAGCATGCGGTGGTGGACCTGCTGGCGGATGCTCGGAGTATGGAGATGCACGAACGTCTCGCCGCCCAGGCGAGGGAGGTCTTC
>JAATES010000073.1 GCA_015655615.1 Actinomycetales bacterium | reverse complement strand
TCCTGTGCTCCTGTTGCTTCATCTCCCTGCAATGGAGAATAGCTCTCGTGAAGCAGCAATCCCGCTTCGGGAGCCCTTCCAATGCGCTGAGTGTCATCGCACCTACTCTCGACCCGATCATCTGACGCAATCGAGATCTGATTGGAGAAGCCTTGCGCATACGAATTGATGTACGCCGCACCCGTGATCAACATGCCTGCCACGGAACTGCGGCGGCCAAAGTATGCAAGATCTTCATCGGTGATCTCGCCCGTCGTCGCGTTCGATCCCCGAGCGACCATCGGCGCCATCACTATCCGATTCGGAAGCACCGCTCCAGAAGGCAGGGTGAAAGGTGCAATTAAAGATTCCATGACATTGCTCCAGATAGTTGCGGCAGCACATCCCGACAGGAATGCCTGACCCCCCTAGAGATCACAGAAAATTCTATCGGTAGCAATTATCCCTTGCGAAGGACCTAAGTCCGGCCTTTCTCATGCCTGATCGAATGGCTCAGGTCAGTGCAGGGAACCACAGGGCGATCTCGGCGGCCGCGGTCCCGGGGGCATCCGAGCCGTGCACCAGGTTCTGCTGCACCTTCAGGCCCCAGTCACGCCCCAGGTCGCCACGGATCGTGCCTGGCGCGGCAGTGGTCGGGTCGGTGGTGCCGGCCAGCGACCGGAAGCCTTCGATAGCGCGGTGGCCCTCGGCGACGACGGCGAGCACCGGCCCCGAGCTCATGAACTCGACGAGGGGCTCGAAGAACGGCTTGCCCTTGTGCTCGGCGTAGTGCGCGTCGAGCAGCTCGCGGCTGGGGCTGCGCAGCTCGACGGCGACCAGGGTGTAGCCCTTGGCCTCGATGCGGCGCAGGATCTCCCCGGACAGCCCGCGGCGTACCCCATCGGGCTTGACGAGGATCAATGTCCGTTCGGTCGTGGCTTCGTTGCTCATGCCCGCAAGCCTACCGGGGACACCTCGGCCTCAGTGGCACCTCCGGTTCAGCGCACGTTCGGTGCGGTCTCCGGGTGCGCCGCGTCATAGGCCGCTCGCTCACGGTCGATGCGCCCGCCCAGCCGGAGAGCGATGATCCACATGGCGACGAACACGACCGCCAGCACGAACATCATCGGCAGCACGAACCCGGAGGCGATCAACGGCAGCTGGACGACGCTGCCGGCCACATACCCGCCCGGACCTGCGACCCTGCGGGACAACACCATCAGCACCAGGGCCAGGAGCCCGCCGGCGGTCCACACCGCGACCGCGGACGGCGCCTCGCCATCGGGCCATACTGAGGGCACCGATCGCAGGCCGTGGAGCACCAGGGTGGCGAAGAGCACCACGAACGCCTCAAGCATCAGGATCGTCGCAGCGAACTGCGCCTTCGCAGGCGCTTTCTGCTTGATCCGGTCGGTCGGGGCTGGGCCGTGGTTGCTCACCGGTTCAGCCTATCGGCCCTTGGGCCGTGCGAGCAGGCTGCGGGCCTGCGCTGCGAGGACGACCGAACCGAGCACGACGACCCCCGCGCCCAGCCCCACTCCCGGGTCCTCGTCGGTCTCCGCAAGTGTCACGGCGGCGTCCAGAGCCTCAGCGAGGTCCTCGGCCACCACCACCCGGTCCTCGCCGAAGACCTCGCGCGCGATCTCCGCCAGGTCGTCGACATCGGCGGACCGATCCGACGCCACCGTGGTCACGACGAGCTGCGCGAACGAGGGCTCCAGCACCGACAGAACGCCTTCGATGTCCTTGTCCGCCATGACACCCACGACCCCCACCAGCCGCCGGAAGCCGAAGGACTCCTCGAGCGCGCCGACCAGGGCCTCGGCACCCGCAGGATTGTGAGCTGCGTCGACCAGCACCGTCGGGCTGGTCCGCAGCACCTCCAGGCGCCCGGGCGACGTCACGTTGCCGAACGCGATCTCGACGACCTCGGCCGAGAGCGCACTCCCCCCGGCTAGCAAGGCCTCGGCCGCCACCAGCGCGAGGAGCGCATTGCGGGCCTGGTGCTCGCCATGGAGGGGAAGGAAGATGTCCTGGTAGAGCGCGGCGGGCGTTTGCAACGACAGCAGCTGCCCGCCCACGGCCACAGTGCGTTGCGCGACCGCGAAGTCGATCCCCTCGGCGAGCACGGGGACGCCCACCTCCGACGCCCGCAAGGCGATCTCGGCAGCCGCGTCCGGAACCTGGGCGGCGGTGACCACAGTCGACCCCGGCTTGATGATCCCGGCCTTCTCGTGTGCGATCTCCCCCACCGTGTTCCCCAGCCACCGCGTGTGGTCCACGGCGATGGGAGCGAGCACAGCGACTTGCGCGTCGGCCACATTGGTCGAGTCCCACCGACCGCCCATGCCCACCTCGACCACGGCGACCTCGACGGGAGCGTCCGCGAAGGCCGCGAAGGCCATGACCGTGAGCACCTCGAAGAAGCTCAGCCGCGGACCGCCCGCAGCGAGCGACTCCTGGTCGACCATGGTCAGATAGGGCTCCACGTCGCGGTAGGTGGCGACGAAGGCCTCATCCGAGATCGGCTCGCCGTCGATGGCGATGCGCTCGGTGACGCTGGACAGGTGCGGTGACGTGAACCGTCCGGTGCGCAGGCCGTGCTCGCGCACCAGCTCGTCGACCATGCGCGCGGTCGAGGTCTTGCCGTTCGTCCCGGTGACGTGAACGATGCGATACGCCTTCTGGGGGGAGCCCAGGAGGTCCAGCACCCGCGCCACCCGATCCAGGGTGGGGTCGATGTCGTGCTCGGGAGCGCGCGCGATGATCCCCTGGTAGATCTCGGGCAGCTCGGATGCCCCTCCAGCCGCCGTCCGACGCATCTGCCCTGCACCACTGCCTGCACCGCTCACAGCGTCACTCCCGTCTCCACGGGGGAAGCCACTCTCGCCAGCGTGACCCCCAGCTTCTTCGCCCCCTGCGAGGACACCACCAGCGACGACGCCAGCGTCTCGCGTGCGATGAGCTCCCGATGCGCCTCCACGGCGCTGACCCACTCGTCGGGCACATCCAAGGTGAGGTCGATGTGGTCGGACACATGCAGCCCGGCGGCCTTACGCGCATCCTGCACCTCCCGGATCACATCGCGCGCATAGCCTTCGGCCCGCAGCTCCTCGGTCAGGGTCAGGTCGAGCACCACGTAGCCGGCGGTGGACAGCAGTCCGGCCGCGAAGGAGCCGTCACCGATCCCCTCCACGGTGGCGGCGAGGGTGTACTCGGCGGGTTCCAGGACGACGTCACCGTCACCGGTCCACACCACGACCGCACCCGCGGCATCCTGTTGCCACTCGCCCGCCTTCGCCGCCTTGATCACGGTCTGCACGGCCCGTCCGAGCCGGGGCCCGGCAGCGCGCGCGTTGACGTCCAGCCGTGTCCGGATCTGGAATCCCTCGGTCTCGGTGCTGTCGGACGACGTGAAGGTCACCGACCGCACGTTCACCTCGCGGGCGACCAGGCCCGCCAGCGGCTCCGCCCACTCCGGGTGGGGAATCGCGACCTTGACCTCATGGAGCGGCTGGCGCACGCGCAGGCCATGGGCCTTGCGCAGGCTCAGCGTCACCGAGACGATCTCCCTGATGCGGTCCATCGTGGCCACCAGCTCGGCCTCGGTCGCCTCCGGGCCGCTGGCATCGGCCAGCGACTCCGCCAGGGGCCAGTCGGTCAGGTGCACGCTGCGGCCTCCCGTCAGCCCGCGCCAGATCTCCTCGGAGAGCAGCGGCGCCAGGGGCGCGATGACCCGCAGCAGCACCTCCAGCTGCGTCCACAGCGTGTTGAAGGCCACGGGGTCCTCGTCCCAGAACCGCTGACGCTGCGTGCGTACGTACCAGTTGGTCACCAGGTCGAGGTGCTGCCGGAGCGCCTCGCATGCCCCGGGCACGTCGTAGTCGTCGAGCAATGCCGTGACGTCGCGGACGAGCAGCCGCGTGCGGGCGACCAGGTATCTGTCCATGACCGTGAGTGCTGCGGCATCCGCCTCCGTGAGCGCGCGCGCCGTCAGGCCCGCGCCGCCGTTCGCACTGTTCGCGTAGAGGGTGAAGAAGTAATAGGTGCTCCACAGTGGCAGCATCACCTGCCGTACGGCGTCCCGGATGCCGTCCTCGGTGACGATGAGGTTGCCGCCGCGCAGGATCGGACTTGCCATGAGGAACCACCGCATGGCGTCCGAGCCGTCCCGGTCGAAGACCTCGTTGACGTCCGGATAGTTGCGCAGCGACTTGCTCATCTTGCGGCCGTCGCTGCCCAGGACGATGCCGTGGGAGACCGCCGAACGGAAGGCCGGACGGTCGAACAGAGCCGTCGCCAGCACGTGCAGCAGGTAGAACCAGCCACGGGTCTGCCCGATGTACTCCACGATGAAGTCCCCGGGGTTGTGGTCCTCGAACCACTGCTGGTTCTCGAACGGGTAGTGCACCTGCGCATAGGGCATCGACCCGGAGTCGAACCAGACGTCGAGCACATCGGTGATCCGGCGCATGGTCGACCGGCCGGTGGGGTCGTCCGGGTTGGGCCGGGTGAGCTCGTCGATGAACGGCCGGTGCAGGTCCGGCTCCCCCGCATCGTTCAGCGGAAGCCGCCCGAAGTCTGCCTGCAACTCGGCCAGCGAGCCGTACACGTCCGTGCGCGGATAGGCCGGGTCGTCGCTCACCCATACCGGGATCGGAGAGCCCCAATAGCGGTTGCGGCTGATCGACCAGTCCCTCGCCCCGGCCAGCCACTTGCCGAACTGACCGTCCTTGACGTTCTCCGGGGTCCACTCGATCTGCTGGTTGAGCTCCCCCATGCGGTCCCGGAACTGGCTCACCCGCACAAACCAGCTGGTGACGGCCTTGTAGATCAGCGGCTTGCGGCATCGCCAGCAATGCGGGTACGAGTGCACATAGGAGGCCTGGCGCACCAGGACGGCACGCGCCTCCACCGGGCGTCGGCTGAGCGGGCCGGAGCCGTCACGCAGGTCGGTGATGATCGCCTTGTTGGCGTCGAAGACCTGCACGCCGGCGTAGTCGGGGACCTCGGCGGTGAACCGCGCGGCGTCGTCGACCGGGACGACCGTGCGGATACCCGCCGCGCGGCAGACCGCCATGTCGTCCTCACCGAAGGCGGGGGCCATGTGCACCAGCCCGGTGCCGTCCTCGGTGGTCACGAAGTCCCCGGCGAGGATGTGGAAGGCCTGCGGGCCGGGAGCCTCATCCTCGGGGCGTCCTTCGAAGTAGTCGAAGATCGGCGCGTAGGCCAATCCGACGAGTTCGCTGCCCTGGTGGTGAGCCACGACCTCGGGGGTCTCACCGAGCTCCCGGGCGTAGTTGGCGAGCAGCGCGGCGGCGAGGATGACACGCTCCCCCGCGAACGGCCCGTCGGCGGGCCGCACGGTCACGTAGTCGATGGCGGGGCCGACGGCCACGGCCAGGTTCGACGGCAGCGTCCACGGCGTCGTCGTCCAGATGAGCGCCAGCTCCCCAGTCTCGAGCCGCAGGCCGACGGTGACGGTGTTGTCCTGGCGATCCTGGTAGACGTCGTCGTCCATGCGGAGCTCGTGGTTGGACAACGGCGTCTGATCGTTCCAGCAGTAGGGCAGGACCCGGTAGTCCTCGTAGGCCAGTCCCTTGTCGTAGAGCGACTTGAAGGCCCACAGGACGGACTCCATGTAGGTGACGTCCAGCGTCTTGTAGTCGTTGTCGAAGTCGACCCAGCGCGCCTGGCGGGTCACGTACTCCCGCCACTCCCGGGTGTACTTGAGCACCGAGGCGCGGCAGGCCTCGTTGAAGCGCGCCACCCCGATCCGCTCGATGTCGGCCTTGCCTTGGATGCCGAGCTCACGCTCGGCTTCGAGCTCCGCGGGCAGCCCGTGCGTATCCCAGCCGAAGCGCCGCTCGACACGCCGTCCGCGCATGGTCTGGTACCGCGGCACCACATCTTTGACATAGCCGGTCAGCAGGTGGCCGTAGTGCGGCAGCCCGTTGGCGAACGGCGGGCCGTCGTAGAAGACGAACTCGTTGTCGCCGTTCTCGCCTGCCGGCCGCTGGTCGAGCGAGGCCTGGAAGGTCCCATCGCGGTCCCAGTAGTCCAGGACCTCGCGCTCCAGCCCCGGGAAGTCAGGACTTGCGGGGACCCCGTTGGCGGGGTCGTCTGGTGTGCGATGGAGGGGGTAAGCCATGAGGTGCTCCTGCTCGGGTGGTCCGTCGTCGCTCTGCTGCGAGGACGACCTGCGCTCCGGTCGATTCCGGTTCGCGTGCCGCGGTACCACCCCGCTTGCCACCCCGGCCGTTGGCTCCCGGCGTTGCCGCCGATCGGAGTCGCACGCCTGGGTGACCACTCATGGGGCTGTCACGGGCCTACCCGTCCGGTTCTACTGAGCGCCTCGCGGTCAGGTCTGCTCGACCCGCACCGCGAACACGCCGTTCTTCCGGAGGCTCGCCGGTGATGGCCGGGTCAAAGCCGATGGCACCTATCGTAGCGCGGTGCCGGATGCGACCTGCACTCCGGAGCCCGGAGACGCTTGGGAGGGTCCGGGCACTGGCGACGCGAATCGGTGCGAGAACGCCTCGATATCGCGAGTGACAAGGGTCTCCACCGACACCACCGCGCGCCGCGCCCAGGTCAGCCGGTTGATGAGTTCAGATGGTTGTGGACGGTGGCGGACGGCCGAAGTGGCGATAGCGGTCATCAGAGGCTCTCTGGGGGAGGTCGTGGGTGAGGTGTGGCCTTGACAGGCGGGACGTCCTGACAGGACGCGGGAAGGGACGGGCTGCGTCCGGGATCCTCATCAACAACAGCAGGAGGGAGCACCTGCGCCGCGTACCGAGGCGACGTCGTCGACGACGGCCTCACAGTGCGCGGTGGAATGCATGCCACCCATGCTGGCAGTGCCGTCAGCCGGGCTCAACTGGAACTGCGGCCCATCTCACCATCTGGTCACCGGCTGTCTCGGGCCGTCGCGATAGCCTGAAGCCATGACGACAGTGGGGTTCATCGGAACCGGCAACATGGCAGGTGCGATCGCTCGCGGCATCACCGCACGGGGCTTCGCGGAAGCGAAGGACGTCGTGCTGTTCGACCTGACACCTGCCAAGGCGCAAGCCCTCGCGGACGAGGTCGGAGGTGCGCGCGTCGCCCGGGACGCGCAGGCGCTCGTGGCGGCAAGCGACATCGTCGTCCTCGCGGTCAAGCCGAACGTGGTGGCGCAGGCCCTGGCACCCCTCGGGCAGGACCTGCGGTCGCGCGGCTCGCTGCTGGTCTCCATCGCCGCCGGATGGACCGTGGCCCGCCTGGAGGAACAGGCCGGAGCCGGGACCGCCATCGTGCGGGTCATGCCGAATGTCAATGCCACCGTCGGGGCAGCCATCACCGCGCTCACGGCCAATGCCGCCGTCTCGCCGGACCAGCGAGCCGTGGCGATCCGGCTCTTCGAGGCGGTCGGCGACGTCGTGGAGCTCGATGAGAAGCTCTTCTCCGCCTTCACCGCGATAGCGGGCTCGTCCCCTGCCTTCACGTTCGTCTACATCGACGCGCTGGCCCGGGCCGCCGTGGAGGCCGGCATGACCAAGGCCGTCGCCACCCGCGTGGCCGCGCAGGCCGTGCTGGGCAGCGCCCGGCTGCTCCTGGAGACCGGGGATCACCCGTGGGCCCTGGTCGACACCGTGAGCTCCCCCGGGGGGACCACGGTCGCCGGGCTGCTGGCCCTGGAAAACCGCGCATTCCTGGGGACGGTGGTTGACGGCGTCCGGGCGACCATCGCCCGTGACCGCGAACTCGGTGCGTGACCGCGAACTCGGTGCGTGACGTCGCAGGCGGCACCCCTGCCTGTGGAAGAATCAACACCCATGAGCACCTCCCCCGCACAGCCTGACTCCGCCGCGCCCGCACCCGCCCTGACGGTGGTCGTCACCGGCTTACCGGATCGCGTCACGACGGACGGGCTGGAAGCCACCTACGATGCCAAATGGTCGGCCCAGGGCACCTACGCCTTCGACCGGACGGCGGGCCGGGAGCAGGTCTACTCGATCGACACCCCGCCGCCGACCGTCTCGGGATCGCTGCATGTCGGGCATGTGTTCAGCTACACCCACACCGATGTCGTGGCCCGGTTCCAGCGGATGCGCGGCAAGTCCGTGTTCTACCCGATGGGCTGGGACGACAACGGGCTGCCGACCGAGCGCCGCGTGCAGAACTACTTCGGCGTCCGCTGCGACCCCTCCCTGCCCTATGTCGAGGGATATGAGCCTCCCCTGCAGGGCGCCGAGGGCAAGAGCGTCAAGGCGGCCGACCAGCAGCCGATCTCGCGGCGCAACTTCGTGGAGCTGTGCGAACGACTGACCGCCGAGGATGAGAAGCACTTCGAAGCGCTCTGGCGTCGCCTCGGGCTGTCCGTCGACTGGAGCCACCACTACCAGACCATCGGGCGGCGGGCCCAGAGGGTGGCCCAGGCGGCCTTCCTGCGCAACCTGGCGCGCGGCGAGGCCTATCAGGCCGAGGCCCCCGGGCTGTGGGACGTCACCTTCCAGACGGCGGTGGCCCAGGCGGAGCTGGAGGCCAGGGACTACCCCGGCCACTATCACCGGGTCGCGTTCCACCGGCCCGAGGGCGGCGACCCCGTCCACATCGAGACCACCCGCCCCGAGTTGCTGGCCGCGTGCGTCGCCCTGATCGCCCACCCCGATGACGAGCGCTACCAGGGCCTGTTCGGCACCACCGTGCGCTCGCCGCTGTTCGACGTCGAGGTCCCCGTCCTCGCCCACCCGGCCGCCGAGCGTGACAAGGGCGCCGGAATCGCGATGTGCTGCACCTTCGGGGACCTCACCGACGTCACCTGGTGGCGCGAGCTGCAGCTGCCCACCCGGTCGATCATCCGCCGGGACGGCCGCATCGTGGCGGAGACTCCGGAGTGGATCGTCTCCGACCGGGCCCGGTCGATCTTCGAGGAGATGCAGGGCAAGACGACGTTCTCCGCTCGAACGGTCGTGGTCGACGCGTTGCGCGCCGCAGGCGACCTGGACGGCGAGCCAACACCCACCCAGCGCAAGGCGAACTTCTTCGAGAAGGGCGACAAGCCCCTGGAGATCGTCACCAGCAGGCAGTGGTATCTGCGCAACGGCGGCCGGCTGTGGACCAAGGCGGACGGGACCACCCGTGACCTGCGCACCGAGCTCCTGGCCCGCGGCGATGAGCTGGGCTTCCACCCGGACTTCATGAAGGTCCGCTATGAGAACTGGGTCAGCGGCCTCAACGGCGACTGGCTGGTCTCGCGGCAGCGCTTCTTCGGAGTGCCGTTCCCGGTCTGGTATCCCGTCGACGGCGACGGCGAACCTCAGTGGGAGTCCCCGATCGTGCCGGAGGAGTCGGCTCTCCCGATCGACCCGGCCTCGCAGGTGCCCGACGGCTTCACCGAGGACCAGCGTGGCAGGCCCGGGGGCTTCGTGGCCGACCCCGACATCATGGACACCTGGGCGACCAGTTCACTGAGCCCGCAGATCGCCGGCGGCTGGCTGGACGACGAGGACCTGTTCGCACGGGTCTTCCCGATGGATCTGCGCCCCCAGGGCCAGGACATCATCCGCACCTGGCTGTTCTCGACCGTGGTGCGCTCGCACCTGGAGTTCGGCTCACTGCCGTGGCGGGACGCCGCGATCTCGGGGTGGATCCTCGACCCGGATCGCAAGAAGATGAGCAAGTCCAAGGGCAATGTCGTCACCCCCATGGGCCTGCTGGAGGAGCACGGCTCGGACGCCGTGCGGTACTGGGCGGCCTCGGCCCGGCTGGGCACCGATGCTGCCTTCGAGGTCAGCCAGATGAAGATCGGCCGCCGTCTGGCCATCAAGATCCTCAATGCCTCCAAGCTGGCCCTCGGCTTCGGCGCCCCGGCCTTCGATGCCGAGCAGGCCGCCCCGGTCACGATCACATTGGACCCCGCCCTGGTGACCCGCAGGCTGGACCAGGCGATGCTCGCCCAGCTGGCCGGCGTCGTCGACCGCGCCACCGAGGCGCTGGAGTCCTACGACCACACGCGCGCCCTGGAGATCGCGGAATCGTTCTTCTGGACGTTCTGCGACGATTACCTCGAATTGGTCAAGGACCGCGCCTACGGGACTGGACCGGGAGACACCGACCCCGGGACCGTCTCCGCACGCACGGCCACAGCCCTCGCGCTCGACACCTTGCTGCGCCTGTTCGCGCCCGTGGTGCCGTTCGCGACCGAGGAGGTCTGGTCCTGGTGGCGTGAGGGATCCATCCACCGGGCACCGTGGCCCCAGTCCGCTCCGCTGCGCGCCGCCGCCTCCGGCATCGACCCGGAGATCCTCACGGCCGCGGGCTACGTGCTGGCCGCGCTGCGCAAGATCAAGTCCGAGGCCAAGGTCTCCATGCGCACCCAGATCCTCACAGCACGGCTGGCCATTCCCGGGCCATTGCTCGAGTCGGCACGTGCCGCGCTCGACGACGTGCGCCGCGCCGGCCGGGCCACGGGCGACCTGGAGCTCAGCGAGGCCGGGGAGGGCCAGGGCGAGGCAGGGGTCCAGGGCGGGATCGTCGTGCTGGACAGCGAGCTAGGCGAGCCCGAGGTCCGCAAGAAGGGCTGATCGCCTTACCGGGCCGGGACGTGGCCTACCGGGTGGCCCGGACGGCGGCCTTCCCGCTCGCCGTGGTGAGGCTGGCGTTGCCGAAGTAGGCGACCTTGAGCCGGGCGGTTCCGGTCTTGCGCACCGTGACCCGCACGGTCACCGTGCCGGACGCCTTCATGGAGGCGGTCGCGACCCGCTTGCCGTTGAGATACACCCGCACCTTGCCCTTGGCCGAGACTCCCCGGGGCGCCGTTACCGTGACCTTAACGGCCACGCGCTTGCCGGTCCTGACCTTCTTCTTCGCTGTGACCCTGACGGTCGCCTTGGCCTTGGCGACTGTGAATGTCCTCGTCGCGGTGGCCGGCTTGAACGTGGCGCTTCCGGCATAGCCGACGGTGACCTGAAGGCTCCTGGTGCTCGTCGCCTTGGCCAGCGTGACCCGGGCCGTGCCCGATGCCGGGACCGTCACGTCGACGGCCTTGGCACCGAGAACCGCCACCCGCACCGTGCCACCGGGCCAGCCGGCGGTGCCGCGCGCCGACACCTCGAGCACCGGCGCCTTGCCGACCTGCGGCTTGGCACCCACCGATGTGACGGAGAGCCTCACGTCCTTCCTGACCACCGGTGGTGAAACCACAGCTCTCACCGTCAGCGGCGAGGAGCTGGCGATGCCGGAGGCGGTCGCGCTGACGGCGACCTGGTACTCACCCGGAGCGGCGGGCGCCGCGAGGGAGGCGGCAAAGGCTCCGGTGGCGTCCGTGGTGAGGGTGGTGGTCGCGCCACCGGGCGTGATCGAGATCGTCACGACCTCGCCCGGTGTGTACCCGGCTCCGGTGACGGGCACCAGGCCGCCTGCCGTGACCGCGCCCGACGGCACGTAGCTCTGCCCGGTTCGAGTGACGCCGGGCTTGGCGAACACCTCCAGGCTCCACATCGAGTAGGCGTAGCTGGTGCCGCGTGCGGTGCCCGACCACCGGACGTACCGGCCCGTGGTGGCGCCGGTGAGCGCGTGGGTCTTGACGCCGGCGGACGAGTTCCCGGTCACCGTGGCGGCCGTGGTCCAGGTCGAGTTGTCCGGGGACACCTCGACCTTGTAGTCCTTGCCGTAGGCGCCTTCCCAGTTCACGCGGATCGAGCTGAGGTCCTGCACGCTGCCGAGGTCGATCGTCGCCGACTGGTCGTTCTGGGTCTTCGACTCCCACCGGGTGGCGTCCGAGCCATCCGTGAGCGCCGCCGGGATGTTGAGCGTGTTCTGAGTCCCGGAGGCAGTGACCGTGCCGCCACGTGCCAGGTCCGCGATGCGGGCTTCAAGGCTGCGCAGCTGGTAGGGGCCTCCGGCTGGGTCCTGCGGGATCAGGATGCGCACGTACCGGGCGTCGACTGCGGCGAAGGCCACCTTCTCCCGGCCGCCCAGCGAGGCCACGGTCGTCGCCGGCGTCCACGCTGTCCCGTCGGCGGAGGTGGACACGACGTACCCCGTCGGGTGCCTGGCTCCCCAGGTCAGGGTCACTGATCCGAGGCTGCGGACCTTGCCCGTGTCGACGACCACCGTCCGCTCTGCACTCTGGTCCGCCGTCCAGGCCGTCGTGTCGTCTCCGTCCGCCACGGCGGAGACGGTGGTGTCCGCCGGTGCGGCCGTGACCGCCTTGTGCTGCGCGACGTCACCCAGGTCTGAGACGCTCCAGGCCACCGGGTGGCCACCGATCACCGTCGCGATCCCGGAACGGGTGAGCGCAGCGCCGGCGGGGACCTCCGAGAGCACCACCGAGGAGCCTGCGGGCACCGTCACGGTCGCCGAACCGCTGGCACCACGCGCCTTGAAGGTTCCCGAGACGGTGTCATACAGATCTTTCGTTCCCGACGCGAGCGGGATCTGGATCTGCTGGTCGCTCGTGGTCGGGTTGTAGACCAGGGAGGTCGGATAGGCGTTCTCGCCATAGGTGTCGAGCTTGTTGAGGTCGATGCGCAGCACGTTGGCCACGTTGGTCGGGTGGATGACGGACATGAACCCGATCCAGGCCGATCCGTACATGCCCAGGCCGCGTGCGTCCGATCCGACGCCCCAGCCGGAGGAGCGATCCGGCACGTCCGACAGCGCTCGAATGCCGCTGTTCGTCTGGGACTGGAGCGACTCGTAGGCGATCGCCGTGGCCCGGTCGTCCGTGGCCCAGCCGCCTGCCGACCCGGACTGACCGGTCGAGACCCCGTCGATGAAGTCACTGCCGTACCACTGCTCGCCGGCCGTGAGCTGGTCGGCGAAGAAGTACCGGGAAGCGCTGTTGACGTTGAGCAGCCACTTTCCGATGGCGTTGGCGTAGCTCGTGTCGTACTTGGCGGTGGCGGCCAGCCACGTGGTGGCGAACGAGTTCATGGCGAACACGTAGCCGTTCTGCCGTCCGTCGCCATTGCCGGGTCCCTTGTCGCTGAGGCTGCCCGTCAGGCCCGAGACATCTTTGCCGCCCCAGACCACCGGTGAGTTCAATGCGCCCAGCGTGCCCCAGTTGCTGCGGACCTTGGAGCCGTCCATGAGCCAGCGCAGGGGCTTGGACACGTCGTAGTCCGTGCCGTAGAGCGCGTTCATCCGGGCTGCCAGGTAAGGAGCGAGGAGCACGACGATCTCGTAGTAGGTGTCGTCGGTGGAGCGTTCGATCGAGTCCATCGCCCACTTGGCGCCGGTGAGGTATCTCTCGGTCCCGAAGCGCTCGTAGGCGTTGAGCAGCACGAACGCGGTCGCGGTGGCGAGTTCGGCGGACTGGTAGCTGGTTCCCTTGAGGTACTTGGTCCCGGTCTCGAAGTCGTAGTCCCACATGTCGAAGTTCGCGTTCGCGCCACCGAGGCTGGCGGTCATCGTGTAGAACTTGTCCGCGATGGTGCGCTGGATCGTGTCCATGTTCTGTGCGTCCGGGTACTGCTCGCCGATCATGGAGTACAGCACGTTCGGCAGGAACTGGTACCAGCCGTCGAGGGTCCCGGGTACGCCGTCGCCACCGGGAGTCGGCGTGTTGCCCGCCACCCCGGTGGTGCTCCCGCGGTAGAAGGTCTGCACCATGTCGACGTAGTCGCACGTCTGCGCGGCGTTCTGGGGCTGGTTGCACGGCTGGGCGGACTTGTCGATTCCCACCAGGGTCGCGCTGATGACCGAGGCGAGCTGCGTCACGGCCTCCTGGTAGCCGTCGCCGTTGTTCGGCCCGGCCGTGCTGACGCGCTGGTCGCCGTAGTAGGCGGGCATCTTGTAGGTCTTCTGTCCGTCCGGCATGTTCAGCGCCGTGTTGTCCACGCGAATGGTGGAGAACACGCCGCGGTCGGTCCAGTCGTAGGCAAAGGCGTCGAACGCCTCGGCCCGGTCGGTCCAGTCGAAGCCGGTGAACGACGGGCTGGGCGCCGTCGAGAAGCCGTCGACACCGCCCACCTTGGCCTGCGTGGCCGCGCCAGGACCGGCCGCCGACGGGGTCCCGGCACTTGCCTGGGGAGCAATCAACGCGCCCGCGAGGGTGAGCGCGACCCCCGCCGCGATCAGTCGTCGTGTCGTGTGCATGTGAACTCCTCATCAAGGATGGCCGTCATTGGTTCCATCGATACGATGCTGTCCGGCACCGCGCCACCTCACGCCGGCCCCGTCATGCCCGCCAGGACGCCTGTGTCCGAGCGTGCCGACGCCGAAACGTTTCTGTGCCGCGACACTACCCTGCTTCGACGGTGTCTGGCAATGG
>JAATES010000156.1 GCA_015655615.1 Actinomycetales bacterium | reverse complement strand
GGACACCAGATGCGGCAGGACGGCGTCGGCCATCGAGCTCGCCACGGCGATCGAATGCCCGAACTCGCGAACGGCCCACGCGATGACCTCGGACGCTGAGGCCTCCCGTGCCCCGCTGGCAGCATCCGCGTGCAGTTCTTGCTGTCCGCGCTCCACGATGGACTGCAACTCGGCGGCAGTGCGCCGGGGGCGCCGGCTCTCCTGGCGCTGGTCGTGGGCAGCAGCCTTGGCGGCCTCCCGCGCGGCAGTCCGGGTCCGGGCCGCAGCGTGGAGCGCTGCTAGCCCTCCGGCCGACTCGGCCGTGGAGCCGGGCGTGCTCACCGGAGCACGTCCTCGTCCACCCGGTGCACCCACTCGGCGAAGGTCTCGTCGCCGTCGCGCCCGTGGTCGAATTCGCGCACCACCCGCTCGACGTAGTCGGGGAGCTCGTCGGCGGTGACCTTCAGGCCGCGCACCGTCCGTCCGGTACCTGCCTCGGAGCGGTCGGCCGAGGCGAGCCCGCCGCCGAGGTGGATCTGGAACCCCGGGACCTGAGAGCCGTCGGGTCCGGCGAGCAGCTGTCCCTTGAGCCCGATGTCGGCGGTCTGGATGCGTGCGCAGGAGTTCGGGCAGCCGTTGACATGCAGCGAGATCGGGGTGAGGTGGGAGAGGTCGCCCAGCCTGTCCTCCAGCTCGGTGATCGCCTTGGTCGCAGTCTGCTTCGTCTCGACGATGGCCAGTTTGCAGTACTCGATGCCGGTGCAGGCCATGGTGTGGCGGCGGAAGTTCCCGGGATTCGCGCGGAGGCCCTGGCGTTCCAGTCCGCGGACCACCTGATCCACATGGTCGGCCGCGACGTCGAGCACCACCAGCTTCTGGTGCGGGGTCAAGCGCAGGCGGCGCGAGCCATGGCGCTCCAGCAGGTGGGCGACGTTGCGCAGCACGGTGCCCGAGACGCGCCCCACCGCCGGTGCGGCGCCGATGTAGAAGCGCCCGTCCTTCTGCTCGTGCACGCCGATGTGGTCACCGCGTTCACTCGGCAGCGCCGGCAGGACGGAGTCGGGCAGGGCCCGGCCGAGGTACTCGGTCTCCAGCACCTCGCGGAACCTGGCCACGCCCCAGTCGGCCAGCAGGAACTTCATCCGGGCCTTGTTGCGCAGCCGGCGGTAGCCGTAGTCGCGGAAGATCTGCACCACCGCATGCCACACGTCGGCGGCGATCTCGGGGGCGATGAACGTGTTCAGCCGCTGGGCCAGGTGCGCGTTGGTGGACAGCCCGCCGCCGATCCACAGGTCGTAGCCGATTCCGAGTTCGGGGTGGTCCACGGCGATCAGCGAGAAGTCGTTGATCTCGTGGACGACGTCCAGGCTGGGGTGGCCGGTGATGGCCGTCTTGAACTTCCGGGGCAGGTTGGCCAGCTCCGGGTCCCCGATGAACCGGTCGTAGATCTCCTGGATCAGGCCGGTCGGATCGATCAGCTCGTCCTTGGCGATGCCTGCCACGGGACTGCCCAGGATGACGCGTGGCACATCCCCGCAGGCCTCGGTGGTCGAGAGTCCGACGGCCTCGAGCCGTCGCCAGATCTCCGGGACGTCCTCGACGCGGATCCAGTGCAGCTGGATGTTCTGGCGGTCGGTGAGGTCCGCGGTGTCGCGACCGAACTCGGTCGAGATTCCGGCGATGACCTTGAGCTGCTTGGTCGTTAGGGCTCCGCCGTCGAGCCGGATGCGCAGCATGAAGTACTCGTCCTCGAGCTCATGCGGCTCCAGGGTGGCGGTCTTTCCGCCATCGATCCCCGGCTTGCGCTGCGTGTAGAGGCCCCACCAGCGGAAGCGCCCGTGAAGGTCGTCATCGGTGATGGAAGCGAACCCTTCGCGGGAGTACACCTGCTCGATGCGCTCTCGGACGTTGAGGCCGTTGTCGGCCTGCTTGAACTCTTCGTTGTGATTCAGCGGCGCGGTGCCGTCGACCTTCCACTGGCCGTGAGGCCGTGCGGTGGGCCGTGTCGGGCGGCCGGGCCGGGCATCACCGCCGCCGGAGGCTGTCGGTGCGGGGTCTGGAAGCGCCGGGGGAGGCGACGAAGGCAGAGACATGGGGACACTTCCTGCTGGGCGTGCGAGGGCGGCGAGAGAGAGGTGTGTCTCGGACGGACACGGGGAGGGCTGGAGTTCTCAGCAGGGACGACAACAGCGGCAGGCGGAAGCGCTGGCGCAGGCCGAATGCCCGCGAGGCTGCATCGCTCGGCGCGTGGTCATGTGACGAGGCTAGGACGTATGTCCCCGGGGGGCGACCTGGTCCGCATGATGGGCATTCTCGATCGCATTTGTCAAGTTAAGCGCCGCCATTTCGGGGCAGAACTCCGTGATATCCGCATCGATTCAGCACATGTGATCACATCATTCGGTCGATTCCCATGGCGTGGTGGCATTCCTGCTGTTGCCTGGAGTGGGTGTTGGTCAGGTCCGGACCGGCGGCCATGAGCATCTCTGTGATGGTCTGCGCCCAGAGCGTCGAGATCAGCGTGTTGACTGGCCTGGAGCGGGCTGAACCGAGCTTCTGTTCGGAGGTGGCGAGGACCACGCCGAGCGATGGCGACGTCAAGCCTTCGCACATGGCAAAGAGTGAAGGATTCGTGGGAACCATCGTCATATCCGTGAGAGTCCACGCATGGATTCACGCACGGCGCTCAGGGTGCTGGCGGGGGTGACCGAGCCCCCGCGGGACATGGTGACCTCCGCTCAGGCCGCCGCGCACCGGCGCATGGACGACGGCGAGGTGTTCGGACGGATCGTGCTGGTGGCGTAGAAGGGTGGGGCGACAGCCGGCGCGACTATCGACGCATTTTCAGGCAAGATTCAGGGAAACTCCAGAACGTACCGCTACGATTAAGTAGCACCATCCGCCCGCTTTCCAGCGGGCAAGCGTCCTGTGCGGCGCTCAGCGCCCGGTACCGACGGGCACCGCACAGGACGCCGGTGGGGCCGTGCACGGCTGCTTCGCCGCACACGACCCCACGTCACGGGCTCTCGATGTCGTGGTGCTCCCCAGCTCTCCACGACTCCTCGAACCCTCAGCTCGACCGCCACCGTCGGGATGCGGTCGACCACGGCCCCCCAGCCGTGGTGCTCGTGACTGCGCATGTCGCGCAGGAGACTCACCCGCCGCAGGCCGTCTCGGCGCGGTACTCGCTGGCGCAGCTGATCTTCGGCAGCCAGTCGGCTGCGGTCCGCTTCTGGTAGTCGGCCCAGGCCCAGTCGGCCTTCGCTGAGGGGACGCGGCTCCTGATGGCTTCCTTGCTGTCCGCGAAGCTCGCGACGATCTGCGGCGTGATCGCGTCCACGCGCACCACCGCCCAGCCCTGGTCGACCTCGTCGGGTCCGGTCAGGATGCCTTTCGCCGCGGTGAAGACGAGCTGGCGCAGCGTACCCGTGAGGTCGCGCGAAGCGACGCCTTGGTACTTGCCACCCTCGGGGGAGTCCTTGGTCCCCAGGTCCTTGGCGACGTCTGCGAAGGACTCGCCGGCCTCGATCCGCTGGCGGGCCTCCTGCGCCTGTGCCTGGGTCGCGGCGACGACGAGGGAGGCGTCACGCTTCTCCGGGACGGTGACGAACTCTCCGCTGTTCTCTTGGTAGTAGCGGCGCAGGTCTGCGTCGGTGATGGTGGTCTTGGCCGCCGTCTCCTTGACCTGCTGCTCGATGGCGGCGTTGAGCTGGGTCTGGCGCAGGCGTTCGCGGATGTCTGCCTCGGTGATGCCGGTCGCCTTGGTCAGGGCCGGGAGGCTCTTCTCCCCACCGAAGACGTCGTACACCTTCTGCAGCCGATCCTCGAAGGCAGCGCTCTCGATCTGCGCCCCCAGGCCGGGTGCGGTCGCCAGGTCGATCTGGGCGGAGACCAGCTGTCCCAGAGCGTCGCCCGTGAGGTTCGCAGCCGCCGTCTGGCAAGCGGCCTTCAGCTGTGCATCGGTGGCTCCGGTCAGCTGATCCTCGGGCGCGTACTTGCGAATCCACTGGGCGCAAGCATCGGCATCGCCCTCCACCGGTGCCAGCTGCAGACCTGCCGCCTGGAACCCGTCGCCGCCGACCAGGTTGATCGTCGCCTGGTAGAGCCCGATCAACTCCTGGGCGTCGAGCTGCTGCTGGGTGATGTCGATGCCTCCGACCTGAGCGACCACGCCAGCCGGGAGGTGATCGCCGAAGAGTCTCGTGGCGACCTGCCAGCCACCGACGAGCACCGCAGCGATCACGAGGATGGCGACGGGCAGCCGCCACCGACGGTGGTGTGGAGCATCGCTCGACGGGGTAGGAGTGCCGGCCGGCGTGGCGACAGTCGGTTCTCCGTGCGCGTCCGGGGCCTGCGCCGGTGGCGCGGACAGCTGGTCAGACGTCATGGCTTCAGGCTCCTTCTCATCGTGGGCGGGTGGGCGAGCGTGTGGGGGCCCGGTCAGCCTGACCGGGCCCCCGCTGGTGCTACTTGGTGACTTTCACCGTGATGGTGCGGGTCACGGTCTTGCCAGCCACCTTGAGGCTGACCTTGACCTTCTGGGTACCGACCTTCGCCTTCTTGCCGACCTTGAGCTTGAGCTTCGCGATGCGGCTCTTGCCGGACTTGGTGGCGGCGACCTTGACCGACTTCTTGCCGGTGACCTTGAGGGCCTTGGGGGTGGTGGCCTTGAGGGTGGTCTTGGCGATGGTGCTGGCGCTGCCGTTGGCGATGACGACGGACAGTGCGGCGGTCTTGCCGCGCTTGACCGTCACCTTGGAAGCGGAGGCCGCGACGACGACGACGCCGGAGACGCCCGACTTGCCGTCCTTGCCCGCGGCGCCGGTCGCCCCGGTGGCGCCGGTCGCGCCTGTGTCGCCCTTCTCGCCCTGGTCCCCCTTCGCGCCGATGGTGCCGAGGTCGGTGCCATACCCTTCCAGCGAGGTGGTGACGGTGTCGCCTGCCGCAGTCTTGACCACCAGCGCGGCGGTGCGGGTGCCCAGCGCCGACGGCGTGAACCGCAGGCTGAGGTTGAACGCGCTGCCTGCGGCGACCGTGTAGGGCAGGTCTGACGAGTCGAAGCCCACGACCGAGAAATCGTAGGGTGCGAGGGTCCCGCCTAGGCCACTGTTGCCGGGTCTGACGATCTTCACGCTGGTGATCGTTGCGGGTGCGGAAGAGCTCGCCCGGAACGCCGCGGGGAGGACCGTGCTCGCCGTGCCAAGCGGCACGCTGAGGAAGGACACCACGCCGTTGTTGTTCTGGTTCCGCTGCAGGCCCGCATCGACGAAGGCGATCTGCTGGGAGCCGCTCGCACCGGTCGCCAGCGCTCCGGCCCCGGTGATCCCTGGGACCTGCTGGGGGATCTCGGTATTGGACTGCGATGAGACTCCGGCAGCGCCGGTGTAGGGGAAAGCATAGTCAGCGGGGGCAGAGGAACTGGTGCCGGCGTTCAACCGCTGGCCCGACAGCTCGCCCCAGCCGTAGACATCGCCGGCGCTGGTCCGGGCCAGCACCGTTCCGGCGTTCACGACGAGCTGGACGAAGGCGGGATGGCTCGCCGCAGGCGTGCCTGCTACCGGTGACGTCGGTACGGTGACGTCGAGGCCACCGTTCCCGAGGCCAAGAAGGCCCTGGGAGCCGCGGCCCCACGAGAGGTAGCTGCCGTCGGAGAGGAGCGCGAAGCTCGTGGTGACGCCCGCCGCGACG
>JAATES010000160.1 GCA_015655615.1 Actinomycetales bacterium | reverse complement strand
GCCGGGCATGTGGTCGCAGCCCTGACGGCATCCCGGGAGCTCGATGCCCGGCTTCGGGAGGCCACCAGCCTGGCTTTGCTCGCCACCACCGCCGACCTGCGGGCACAGCAGCAGGCGCTGCTCAGTGCCGGGTTCATCGTGGCCACACCGCCGCATCGCCTGCCGCATCTGGTGCGCTACCTGCGTGCCGCCATCGTCCGGCTCGACAAGGCCGAGCAGAACCCGCAACGCGACGGCCAGCTGGCTCGACGCGTGGCCGACGTGCAAGCCGCCTACGAGGCGCTGCGAGCACGCCGGCTGGCCGGCAATGAGTCCGTCGCCGACCTGGCCGAGGTGCCGTGGTTGATCGAGGAGCTGCGGGTCTCACTGTTCGCGCAGCAGCTCGGCACCGATGGCCCGATCAGCGAGAAACGAGTCCACAAACTGCTGGGCACCCGAGGCTGGTGAGCGCCTCCGGTGCCCAGAGCGTGGCTCGCCGATCAGCGGATCAGAAGGCTCCGTCGATGTCCGAGACGACGACGAGCTTGTCGTTCACGAACTCGTAGAGTCCCAGATCGATCAGCTCTCGGCCGTATCCGGAGTGCCGGACCCCGCCGAAGGGCAAGTCGGCCTTCACGCCGGTGGGCTGGTTGATGTAGACCATGCCGGTGTCGAGCTTCGCGGCGACCGCCCGGCCCCGCTCCTCGTCCTGCGTGAACACCGAGCCGCCCAGGCCGAACGGGGAGTCGTTGGCGATCGCGATCGCGTCATCGGCGTCCGCGGCCCGCAGGATCATCGAGACCGGCCCGAAGATCTCCTTGCGGTAGATCGGGTTGTCAGCCGTGACGTTCGTGAGGATGGTCGGCTGGACGAAGGCACCGGTGGTCGGCACCGGCTCGCCCACCTCCGTGGCCGTCGCACCGCCGGCCACGGCCTCGCCGATCAATGCCCTGACATCGTCCGCCGCCTTCTGAGAGGACAACGGCGCCAGAGTGGTGGACTCGTCGAAGGGGTCGCCCGCCTTCAGCGCAGCCACCTCGGCGGTGTAGGCCTTGAGGTACTCGTCGTAGACCGAGTCGACCAGGATCATGCGCTTCGACGAGCAGCAGACCTGACCGGCATTCCAGTGCCGCCCGAAGGCACCCCAATGAGCGGCCTTGGCGACATCGGCGTCATCGAGGACCAGGAACGCGTCGGCGCCGCCCAACTCCAGGGTGCTCTTCTTCAAGGCCTGTGCAGCCTGCGTGGCGATGATCCTCCCGGCCTCCTCCGAGCCGGTCAGCGCCACACCGCGGACCCGCTCATCGGCGATGATCCGGGCGGACTGGTCTCGGGTGACGTAGAGGTTCTGCAGCAGGCCGACCGGCGCACCGGCGTCCAGCAGCAGCTTCTCCATCGCGGCTGCGGCCTGCGGCACGTTCGAGGCGTGCTTGAGCAGGATCGTGTTGCCAGCGACCCACTGCGGCGCGCCCACGCGCACCACCTGGTAGAAGGGGAAGTTCCACGGCTCGACCGTGTACAGGATGCCCAGCGGCTCCTTGACGACCTGCGCCCTGCCTGAGGCCGGTGCGGCGTCCAGGGTGCGGGGTGCCAGGAGGTCGGGCCCGCGGTCGGCATACCACTGCAGGATGTCGGCGGAGAGCGCGACCTCCGCGCGGGCCTCGCCGATGACCTTGCCCATCTCCAGGGTCAAGATCCTGGCATATTCCTCGCTCTGGTCCCGCAGGAGCTTGGCGGCGCGGGTCAGCAATGCCGCCCGGTCCGCGACAGTGGTGGCCCGCCATTCCTGGAATGCGGACTCCGCCGTATCGATCGCCTGGTCGACCTCGGCATCGGTGGCGTCGGGGAAGCTTGCGACGGTCTGGTTGGTGAAGGGGTTCACGGTTGAGTAGGACACGGTGATCGCCTGATTCGATTCTCGGGCGAGCAGTCCAGCGGTCCGGCGCCGTTACGTCGGACTGGGGCGCCGGGACCCTCGCACTGATGTCCACGTTACGCCGGTTTGCCTGGGAATCCACTGGATGCAGGACATCTGTCCCGGTATGAGGGCGGCTGCCGCATTCCGCAGTGGCCTCACTGTGCCCGGCCGGTCATCCTCCGACCTGCAGGGCCCCGGTATGGGGACGCAGGCCGACTCGCACGCCGGGCTCCAGTCCGAGCGCCAGCGCCTCAGTCCGGGTGAGCGAGACCAGCACCGGTGCCGCCGGCTCGGGGCGGTCCGGCGTGACCTCTAGCCGGATCTCGAAGCCGACCCGCGTCCAGCGGGTGATCGGCCCGGACGCGACCGCGTGGTCCTCGTCGGCCAGCAT
>JAATES010000217.1 GCA_015655615.1 Actinomycetales bacterium | reverse complement strand
TTGGGCCTCGATCGTGACGTCGTCGAGCTCCTCCGCGCTGAGCCGCGGATCATCCGGGGCCAGCCGGACTGTCAACGTCACGGACTGGTCGAGATCGTTGCGCAGGGTGACCGGAAGGGAGCCGGCCGCGCTGATGAGGTTAACGTCGGAGCCGATGACGACCGATTGCGAGGTCAGCAGCGACGTGCTCGCACTATGCACGGCGACGGCAGCGCTGCGTCTCGAGTCCGGATCGGACTCCCAGGCCACGGACGAGAGCGCCAGGGTCGAGTCGCCGATCGGCCCGCTGAGGGCCTCCGGGTCCGCGGCGATACGCGCGAAGGTCGTGACCTTCTGGGCGGTGCCGACGGCTCGCTCCCAGTCCTCGATGGGCAACACACCGGAGCGATCTGCCGTCTTGGGGCTTTTTCGGGAGACGTCGTCGGGGGCGACGGCCGACAACGTCGACACCGGGATGGACGTGGTCCACGCTGCGCTGTCGAGGGCCGCGAGCTGAGCTTTGGCGATCGCAGGCTCGGCATCCCAATCCCGTGGCAGTGCGACCAGCAGGGACCGGGCCTGGGCGGGGCGCTCCCGGGAGATCACCGCCAGCTCGGCGAGCAGTCGCTGCCGCGCCGTCGCCGGCGAGTCGTCGCTGGGAGCAACGAACAGCTCCGTGAGAGTGGGGTCGGCCACCAGTACCGTGGCGGTCTCTTCCTGCGAGGAGACGGTGGTGACCCCGCTGGGTGTGTAGGTGAGCTCGTCCTCGGGCTGGTAGCCCGATCGCGCCACCACCACACCTCCGGTGGCCGCTGCGGCGGCGACCGCCACCTTGCGAGTCGGCGCATCCTGAGCGGGCAGGATTAGGCCGGTGCGCCACCCCTGCGTGAGGGTCTTGACGGCGGCCGCGAGTTCCGAGGATGGCTCCAGGACCGTGTCGGAGGTCAGCTCGACGTCGGGATCGAATGCGGGGAGCGCATACATGTCACGGTCGCCGATGTGACTCCGGAGCCGATCAGCCCAGGCCTTCGCGGTACTGGCGGGAGGAGTCGAGCCGGTGCCGTCGTCGGCCGCGGTGCCGGAGTCCGCTCCCTGGAGCGCCGTACCGAGCAGGGCGGGATCCACCACCCAGGACGCGGCTGGGCTGGCTTCGGTGGCGGCCACGAGCCGATCGAGCCGGCCGCCGGGCTGCGTGTCGGAGGCAAGCCCGCTGGCCAGTCCGGTCACCGGCACGGTGACGGCCACGGAGACGGGCGTGATCTCGCTGTCGTCGACGGGCTGCCACAGCACGAAGCTTCGGGCGGCCCCCAGCTGCCCTGTGATGGATTCTGCTTCCTCCGAGGACGCCGGATCACCCTGAGAATCCGCTGTCACGGCCAGGGTCCCGGAGACGCTCACCGCGATGCCGCGGGGTCCCCATCCTGCCGTGGTCGCCAGCAGGCCCAGGCGGCTGGCTGAGATCGAGAAGGACACGGAGGTGCGCTGGCCGGGGTCGAGGCTCACCGGCACCGTATCAAGCGCTGAGCCGATGGGATCGCTGGCGGCGCGATCTGACCAGGCCGAGACGCTGGAGCGCGTCAGCATCAGGATCCGTTCGATGCTCAGCATGGCCGAACCGTCGAGGGTGAGGCGATCCGACGTGTTCGTCAGCGTGGCCACGACCGTGAGGTCGGAGTCCGGTCGTACGACGGTCGGGGAGATCTCAGACAAGCTGACGGCGACGGGGGCGGGATCCGTGGCGGCCGCAGTGGCTGCCGTGGCCGTGATCGGGATGTAGGCACCGCTGGCACTGAGGAATCCGGTGACCAGCAGGGCCGCCACTACGGTGCGCCGGGCCGCCCTCACCGGCGCTTCCCCGGCATCGGATCGGTATGCACGGTGAGTGTGCGCGACCGCGCGATGACTGCGATGCGGCGTTCGTTCGGATAGCTCAACCGATCGGGCAACTCGGGCATCGGGATCCAGGCAGCATCCTCGGCCTCGGCGTCGGGATCGTTCTCCACTGTGATCTCGCCGTCGATGGCATGCAGCAGAAAGTGAAAGACGACCTTGTGCACGCGGCGGTCGGACCCGGTGAACCAGTAGTCGATGACGCCCAGCCGGTCCAAGATGGCGCCGGTGATACCGGTCTCCTCGGCGATCTCGCGGACTGCGGCCTCGGGCGGGGTCTCCGTCCCTTCGAGGTGCCCCTTGGGCAGGCACCACTCCAGCCGGCCGGCCCGGTTGCGCCGCGCGATCACCGCGGCATGTGGCATGGCGTCGATGGTGCGCAAGACGATTCCGCCTGCCGAGGTCTCTTCCACCACGGGCAGGCCCGTGGTGGAAGCGAAGGCAGCGGGCAGCGAGGATGGCGGGGTCTGCCGGGGATTGATGTGCAGGGCATGTCCGCCCGGTGGCGCAGGAACGACATGCTCCCGATCGGGTCGTTCTGCGGGTGCGGACATGTGAGGCAGTCTACCGACTATGCCTTAGCCTCCCGGCGGCAGAGGCAGGGTTCGTCGCCCTCCGGTCGCGCCGGCGCGTGTGCGACACCACGTGTGCGACACCACGGCAGAGCCTGGCTAGGCTTGGTGACCATGCCCGCTCCTGACCGCGATGCCCCCCGCCTCAGTGCTGCCGAACCGCTGGTCGCCTTGCGGCGAGCGCTGGAGTTCTTCACCGCCGAGGTGCCGGAGGCCATCGAACTCGGCGCGATCTTCGCCGCCGAGGGCCACGAACTGGCACTGGTGGGAGGTCCCGTGCGGGACGCCCTGCTGGGCCGGCAGATCACCGACCTCGACTTCGCGACGTCAGCAAGCCCTGATGCGACGCAGGCCCTGCTGGCGGCCTGGGGCGACGCGCATTGGGACATCGGGAAGGACTTCGGGACAATCGGAGCCCAGCGCCGTGCCCGCGGCGGCCGTCCGGAGATCACGGTGGAGGTTACCACATACCGCACCGACGACTATGACCCCACCTCCCGCAAGCCGGTCGTGGCTTTCGGCGACTCTCTGGACGGCGATCTGTCGCGGCGTGATTTCACGGTCAATGCCATGGCGGTCCGTCTACCGGACCTCACCTTCGTCGATCCCTTCGACGGACTGACGGATCTTGCCCTGGGCACGCTGCGGACTCCGGTGGCACCGGAGCAGTCCTTCGACGACGATCCCTTGCGCATGATGCGGGCCGCGCGATTCGTGGGCCAGCTGGGCTTCACGGTGGATGCGGCAGCGTTCCGGGCCATGACGACCATGGCGGAGCGGATCGCCATCGTGTCCGCCGAGCGCGTCCGCGACGAACTGGTCAAGCTGCTGCTGTCCGCGCACCCGCGTCCAGGCCTGCGGGTGCTGGTCGAGTCCGGGCTGGGACAGCAGGTGCTGCCCGAGTTGCCTGCCCTGCGACTGGAGATCGATGAGCACCACCACCACAAGGATGTCTACGAGCATTCCCTGACGGTGCTCGACCAGGCCATCGACCTGGAGACGGGTCCGGACGGTCCCGTGCCGGGTCCGGACCCCGTGCTGCGGATCGCGGCCCTGCTGCACGACATCGGAAAGCCGGCCACCCGACGATTCGAGCCGGGTGGCGGAGTGAGCTTCCACCACCACGAGGTGGTCGGGTCGAAGCTGGTGATCAAGCGGCTGCGTGCCCTGCGGTTCGACAAGGACACCATCAAGCAGGTCTCCACCCTGGTCGGCCTCCACCTGCGGTTCCACGGATACGGCGAGGGCTCGTGGACGGACTCGGCCGTGCGCCGCTATGTGACCGACGCCGGTCCGTTGCTGGAGCGGTTGCATCGCCTCACGCGGGCTGACTGCACGACGCGCAATCAGCGGAAGGCCGCACGGCTGAGTCAGGCCTATGACGATCTCGAGGCGCGGATCGCGGACCTGCGCTCGCGGGAGGAGCTGGCCGCGATCCGGCCGGATCTCGACGGCGCGCAGATCATGGAGACCCTGGGCATCGGACCGAGCCGGGAGGTGGGCGAGGCCTACCGGTACCTGCTGGAGCGGCGGATGGAGCGCGGACCCGTCGACGACGAGGCCGCCCGCGCCGAGCTGCTCACCTGGTGGGCGGAGCGCCAGGCGTAGTGGGCGGGGCGCCAGGCGTGTCGGACTCCGCCCCGGCGACCGGAGCGCTGACCTGACTGCGCAGGCGTTCGGAGGCGCGTAGACCCCAGAGTCCCGCGACCAGGGTGATCGCGCCCGTGATGACCAGCAGCAGCTCCACGGAGACGTGGTCGGCCAGCGGCCCGATGAGGCCCATGCCCACAGGCATGGTCACGGCGGTGACGATGCTGACCACGCCGAAGACGCGCCCTTGCATCTCGGGCTCCGCCCGTTCCTGGAAGATCGTGAACATCGGGGTGTTGAAGAACGGCACCGCCAGGCCGCACAGGAACATGAAGGCCAGGAAGACCCAGAACACAGTGGACAGGCCCAGGCCGACGGTGACGACTCCGAAGGCCACGGCCGCAAGGGCGATCAGTCGTAGCCGATTCTCGAACCGGGCCGCCCAGGTGGCCACGATGACCCCGGCGAGCACCATGCCGGCCCCGAAGGAGATCTCCATCGCGGTCAGCCGCCACACGTCGTCGCCGAAGGTGCGCACCACCATCAGCGGTGTCAGAAAGCTCGGCGGGACGACGAGGAACATGATGAGCGCCAGATAGCCGAGCAGCCACCGGAACACCGGTACGCGCCACAGATAGGTCAGGCCGTCGCGCAGGTCCGCCAGGTAGCCCACCGGCTCCCCTTCGGCGCTGCGGTCGATCTTGGCCAGCGGAATCCGGGACAGCAGCGCGATCCCGATCACCGCGGTGATCACGTCGAGGAAGAAGGTGGCCTGCAACCCCCAGCTCGCATAGAGGGCGGCGGCGATGGCCGGCGCAGCGATGCTCATGGCGGCCTGCACGCTGCCGACGATCCCGTTGACGCGCAGCAGCTGCCTCGGCGGAGCGATCTGCGGGATCATCGCGGAGACCGCGGGAGTCTGGATCCCTGCGCCTACCGAGCGGATGGTCAGGGCCAGGCAGACGATCCACAGGTCGGTGATGCCCGACAGGAAGCTGACCGCCAGCCCCAGCGTCGTCAGGGCGATCACGGCGTCGGAGCCCATGATGAGGAGCTTGCGGTTGAGCCGGTCCGCCCATACCCCGGCGAAGATGCTGATGATCGCCTGGGGCAGGAATCCGAAGAGGATCGCGAGGGTCATCACGGAGCCGGAACGGGACTCGAGGGTGAGATGCCAGAAGATGGCGTACTGGACCACCGAGGACCC